>JBFFQB010000014.1:0-41004 GCA_041573795.1 Anaerolineales bacterium | reverse complement strand
TGGGAGCGGATCGAGTCGATGAGCCCCGAGCAACTGGGGCTCGAGCTCTTTGAGAAGATTTGTGCTGATCTTGAGGCGGGCAAGATCGGGTAAATCTGAAAAAGTAGAGATCCTCGCTTTCATCATTTCTCCTCAACTTCTTACTCACACCGAACGCGCGCTGTGATCACGAGGGTAACCATCGCGCCACGTGGCAGAAGTTGGTAGGCTGCGCCGACTTCCAAAGCGAGAGGGTGATGATGGACCTCCAACCATGCATGACCTGTTCGGCTTGAATTCTGGGCCAACTTCCGGTATCCTTTTTGGATTATTCAGGGGGAATCAGTCCTTTTACCGGTATCTATCAAACGCACTGTAAAGGGTTAAGGATGACGTCTGCGCTTACCTGCCATAACTGCGGAGCAGCACTCTATGCCAACAAGAAATTTTGTACCTCCTGTGGGACACCCGTTGCTGTTGCGGGGCGCACACCGCAGGCAGCCGTTCAGAAGCCCATGGTGCCAGGGAAGGAGACTTCCCTTCAGGCTTCGCTTGCCCGGCTTGGCATCCCCGTCTCATTCAACACGCTGGTGGGGTTCTTCAGCGCCTTTATCATTGGTTTGATCGTTCCCCGAATTCTTCCCTTCATTTTCCCGTTCTTCTATCCGATCCTGAACGCGGTATTCCAGGGATCCCCTGATGCATTCAACAAATTCATGATGACCAGCATGACCTTTTTGAGCAGCTTTCTTGTGTCTTTCGTTGTGGCCTTGCTGCCACGCCTGCGGAGCCGCGCATGAATCTTACAGCTCTCTTCTCGGACCGTCGCCAAGCATTGCTCACGGTCCTTGCGTTCGCCTCAGCAGCGGTCTCTGGCGGTGCGTTGGTGTTGCATGCCCTCGGTTGGATGCCGCTGTACTTCACAATCGAACTGCTTGGCCTGCCCTCCATCATCATCCTGCTGATCCTGGGCATCTACGCACGCAGGATCCACGCTGGAGTGTTTTTCAAGCGGCTGACCGTAGGGGTTTGGGCTGGGATCGTGGCGACGGCCGCCTATGATCTCAGCCGGTTGATCGTCTGGCAGGTCGGGCTGATCAACTTTGATCCGTTTCTCAGCCACCCCATCTTCGGCATGTTGATCACTGGTGCTCCGGTTGAGACCCCATTGGCGATCGCGGTGGGTTGGGCTTACCACGCCTGGAACGGGCTCGGGTTCGCGATCATGTACACCCTGATCGCTGGGAGTGCACACTGGGCCTATGCCTTGCTGTGGTCCATGATGCTGGAGCTGGCCTGGATCTCGGCCATGCCCGCGGTCGTGGAACTGCGCTTGAATCCGGAGCTCGTGGTGCTGGGAATCATCGGCCATATCGCCTATGGTGCTGGCCTGGCGTGGGTTGCCCGCAGAGGTCTGGTGGATTCATGAACCCTTCACCGATTGATCTCTTCTCTAAGAGCGGGATAGGCCACCGTCGTCCTCTGCGGGTGATTGGATTGGCCCTGGTGTTCGTATGGGCTTTTATCATCCTCTGGAATCCTGCGTTGGCAAGCGATTGCAATGAGCCTACCGACTGCGCGGCGGCGGCAAACACAGCTCGCAGCCCACTGGTGCCGATCGCCGGGGCAGCCGCCGGCGCTGCAGCCGCCGCTGCGGTGGGTGCGCGGGTTGGCTCTGCAGCTGGCGCTGCCACCGCCGGCGCCAGGTCAGGAGGTCGCCGCCCCAGTGCAACGCCGACGAACTGGGTGACCGACCAGAAGGTCGTCTCGGGGCAGGAAGCGATCGATCGTCTGGTGGACATGGGGGCGTCCAGGGATGGAGATTGCGTCTTCGTGCCCGACCAGATTACCTCCATGCCTCCAGGCGTGCGTGGCGTTGGCTGGACGACGAGCAACCCACATCCGTCTGATCCCTCCAAGCGCTGCCTGGATCCCGATAACACCGCGATCACGATTGATTGGAAACACCCTCCCGGGCCCACGCAACAAACCTGGATTGAGCCGTCAGGTGATGCCAAGGAGCGCATCCGGGTAATTGAAGAAGGGCTGGATCAACTTGGTTTCCCTTCACCGGGTCGTATTACCACCCCTAAAGGGGACGAGTTCGTCCGTGCGCCCGACAACTTGCCGGATGATGCCTCCGGGATCGCGCACGGCACGCGCACCGAGACAGATGCCTCAACAGGGGAAGAGGTGGTGGTGATCGATCCCGATCGGCCGATCGCCGTCGATCACTGGCCAAGACAACCTGTTCCTTCCCCTTCACCGATTCCTTCGCTGTCGCCAACCCCTACACCGCCGCCTCCGGTTTCTCCGACGCCACCGCCTCCGCTCTCTCCGACGCCGCCACCCATCTCACCGCCACCACTCTCTCCGACACCACCACCACCGGTTTCGCCGACACCATCTCCTCCGACTCCACCCCCTTCAGTCTCGCCAAGTCCCCCGCCGACGACCTATGTCTTTGGGATGAAGCCACTTGTGGCAATTGAAGGCGGGGAGGTGGCTGTCGCCACGCTGATGTGTGTGAGAGTGCGCGGCATTCATGGGGGTAGCGGCGAGGGTTACCTCCTCTACAAAGGTGTTGGGGGGGGATTCGGAACCCCGGTCGCGGTTTGGGGACCAGGATCTGAGAATCAGGTGATTGCGACGCAGCCCATGACGGTTGCGCAGTTCGCAGGGGGAGGAGCGGTCGGAGGTATTGGAGCAGCCATTGTTGTTGGGGTATCTGCTAACAGCATCGTCTTCTTCTGTGGGCCGTTACCGAATGTCTACTGGGTTCCCTGGGGCTGGGCGACAGGGGCAGGGGGAGGATTCTCGGGGACAATTGGCATGTGGAATTTTCATCGAACGGCGAATCAGGCGTTGGCGGATGTCATGAACGAAATCTCGGGTGGGGTTATCGATCAGTATATCGGCCAGAGCAACCTGGCAGGGTATATGACTCAAATCCAAACCTGGATTCTTGGCCCCTGAGCTTTAGTCTGAGGATTGATGGTAACAATTTGTACAACCAGGGAAGCTTAGATGGTGGAATTACATACCCAACCAGAAGTATCGATCATCATCCCAACCCACAACGAAGGAGCCTGGCTTCACAGAACAATCGAAGGAATTCTGGATGCCACGCGATACCCGTCCTACGAAATCTTGGTGGTTGACGATGGTTCTAGCGATGGCAGCTGTGCATTTATTGACGAAGTATTCGAGAGGGGTGCACGCTTACGGTTGGTGAGAGGGCAGCATCTTGGCGTATCCGGTGCCCGGGCACTTGGGGCAGAGCATGCACAAGGGGAAAACCTGGTCTTCCTGGATTCCCATGTGCTCCCCGATCCGGGTTGGCTGAGAGAAATGATGAATTTGTTATCGGATTCGTCGGTGGGTATCGCCGGTCTTGGGGTGCGTGATGTACAAAAACCCGGCGCTCATGGGTATGCCTATGTCCCTGCTAACGAGAATTTGCACGCAGCCTGGGCTGCACCTCGTGGAAAACCGCCGTATGAAGTACCGGCAGTGATAGGTTGCTGCTTCGGGATCCGAAAACCTGTTTATCAAGCGATTGGGGGGTTTGATCCGGGCAGCGTGGGGTGGGGAGTCGATGATATTGAATTGAGTTTGCGAGCCTGGTTTACGGGCTACCGGTGCATTGCCTCTCCAGCAGTTCAGGTCGCCCACTGGTTCAAGGATCTGGATGAGCGCAGCTATGCGGTAAGGTGGGAGGATTACGACGTTAATATGCTGCGTTGTGCTTTCATCTACTTTGAAGGTCCGCGTCTCTCCGCAATCCTTAACAATGCGGCAGAGCGAGAGTCCTTTCGAAATTCGCTTGCGCGTATACATGCAGACGATGAGTACTGGAGTCGCCGATCGTGGATACGTGAGCGATTTGAAAGGGACGAGGCCTGGTATTTTGAGCGCTTCACCGCAGAGCTTAGACCGCTCGATCAACGCCTGAAGCGGGTGCTTCGTAGGCATAGGAGAAATTGGCTGATGAATATCCAACGCAATACCAACTGTCCCAGTTGCGGAGCCCAGAATATGGGAATACAGGAGAACTGTTTGATTTGCGGGGCAGAGCTTCCGGCCAGCGATGCCGGCCGTGTGGCACAATCCCAGGGGGAGAGATCCAAGGCCAATTCAGCCTGCAGCAATTGTGGGTCAGCGTTTAAAGCCGGTGTGCGCTTTTGCACAGTCTGCGGCACACCTGTCCCGGGCTGATCGCATGGGGATCGGCAGCCCCCTCTAGCTTGGGGATAAACCGCTTTACATGGTTTGAGAGGATGGAGAAGGAATTCCCATGAGACGTTGTGAAAACTGCGGATCCCCCCTGGATCCTGATGACCGCTATTGCGGTGAATGCGGGCACGATCATGGCGAGCCGGCTCCTATCCCGGGTTCGTCCTCCGATAAGAAGGGTCGAAGATTCCCCCGCTGGCTTGCCGTCATCGGGATCCTCATCGTCCTGGGGTGCTGCGTCCTTGCTGTCGGAGGCTACGTTGTTACCCGCACGTTGGAGGGGCTCGAACTCCCTGATCTCGAAGGACTGCTCGATTCGAATGATCCCGGATTTGTGCCAACGGTCGAATTTTTCGATGCAAGCACACAACTCGATGCTGTCTGGATCGAACATAATGTCGAGTTCGAAGACCAATTCTACATGGTCGTCCACGTTGAATATGAAGTCCTACAGCAGGATACAGATCTGGCGACGGTGGTGGCCTATTTCTGGCTTGAGGATGGCTCCCCCATGCCTGCCTACGAACCGGAATTCGATGTAGGTGGACAGGCTGCTGCCCTGGATGTAGGGGAGGTGACCTTCAGCCCTTCAACGTACTGGGAAGATTTTCAATTATGGATACCGTATAGTGTCCTGGAGGTGGGTGAAGAACACTTCGCCACCGTCGAGCTGCAGGACGCCAATACGGGCCGTCTGCTGGATTCATGGGAAAGCGAATCCTTCACAGTCCTTCCATAAATATGAGACGGAGGAAATGATGCAGTGCAGTCAATGTGGCGCCGAACTGCAGGATAGCTTCCAATTCTGTCCGGAATGTGGACATCCGCAAGCTTTACCCCATGACCCGGCGGAGCCCACACCGACGGTGGTCGATGTGCCGTCCGATGGGGGTTGGATCCTGGCCGTTATGAGTGGGGCGAGCCAAGGTGCCAGTTATTCGTTGGCAGATAAGTTAGTGATCGGGCGGGAGCCTGCCTGTGACGTGATCCTGGATGATGATCGTGCCTCACGTCGACATGCGACGATCGAACGAACCGGCGAAGATAGCTTTCGCCTGGTGGATCACGGCAGCACAAACGGAACCTTTGTCAATGAGCAAAAGATCGAGGGCTCTGCGATTCTCTTCGCTGGAACGCCCTTCCGGATCGGTTCTACGCTCATGGCCCTGGTGCCCACAGGGGAAACCTGCGCAGCTTGTGGTCAACCGATCGATGCTTCGATTGCGTATTGCGGGAATTGCGGGCATCCAGTGGGGACGGAGGCGGAGATCGATCTCGATCAACTGGCGGCCAGGTTTGCAGGCGCCGCCGCAAGTAAACCCAGCACATCAAGAGAAGACGTGGCGATCGAAGCCTCGAAGCTTGTCAACGAAACAGGTGACAGGTTGAAAGCGCTCACGGCCAATGTGCCACGGCGTTGGTTGGGCATCGGATGTGCGATCCTCTTCGTGCTTCTGGCCACGACCGTTTGTTGTGGGTATTTGTATACCGTGATCCTGGACCTCTAATCATTAAGCTCGAAGTTTTCCGGTTGGTGGATCGCATCCCATCGTTGATATGAGAATTTGCGGCCCTTTTTCAGCGAAACGGTTGCGTAATTAGCCGGTTTCCGCGCTGTGTTAATCTCCTGTAGTCGTTCACAGTCTATCCGTTCGACTTCATAGCATGACTTCAAGAATAGACTCGCCCTGCCGGTTGTGGTTTGGACTCTGAAAGGTTTATGTACGCCACGTTACGGTCGGCGAGAACCTCTCAACCCCCGTCACAGGTGGAGGGAAGAGGTTCGAGACCGAGCAGCTGAGAGACGGTCACCAGGCAATAACCCTCTGCCCGAAGAGCTTGAATCATAGAGGGTAATGCCTCGGCGGTGTGCCATCCGCGCTCGTTGGCATGCATGACCAGGATCGAGCCATTCTGGACCCGCTGCTTCACCCTCGCCAGGATCATCTCGGACGTGTTGTCAGGGACGGGATCGGCGACGACTACATCCCACTGGATGCTGCGCATCCCGTGCCACGCAGCGACGCTAAGGGCAAGCGTGTTATAGGTCCCCGCCGGGAAGCGAAAAAGCCGGGATTGCTGACCGGTCAATTGGTAGAGCAGTTTATGCGTGCGCATAATTTCCCGCGACATGTCGATTTCTTCCAATGTCGTGAAATCGGGGTGGCTCCAGGAATGGTTTCCAAGCTCGAAATAAGGAATTGAAGCGAGTGAGCGGGTCTCATCGACGTGTGTCCGCATCCAATCGCCGCCCAGGAAGAAAGTCGCCGGAGCCTCATCTGCCAGGAGCGCATCATAGATCCCCTGGTCAAACCCGGAAGGATTGGTGGGATCCTGGCACAGGTCGAAGGTCAAGGCGACTAAAGGTTTTGCGCGATCCCCATGCTCGATAAAGTAAACATCGATCGGCTCCAATACCGGTGGACGATCCGGGATCAAGGTTGGGGTAGCTGTCTCTACGTCTGGTTCAGCGTCTGTGAACGGCGTGGGGCTCGATCGCTTGGACTGATCGTTGACGGGCGGGATGGTGCGGGCAGGCTCAACTGCGGTGGCAGTCGCCGATGCTGCGATATTATCGTTAGGCAAATGGGTAGAACCCACCTCTTGATCAGGCCGCGTTGGCACAGCATTTGAGCCTTCACAGGCCGTCAGGCCTCCCATTCCAAGCAGGATGACCACTAGCGCCAATGTCAGATTGGGCTTGAGAACGCTGCTGATGCGAATTACTCGAGTACGCGGACAGCAATGATTATGCGATATTCTTTGTCGTCTATTCATCACTCACTGGACAGAGTGTAGCATTACCTGTGGTATTGAGCCTGGTCTCTGTACACAAGTATGCAAATTGAAGCCTCAACTGCATATCTTCAAGAGCATTTTGGTTTCAATGAGAACCTTTTCCCATGTATCTCGAGCCATCGAGCCTTGTGGCCAAGCCATACATGCTCTCACGCTATCTTTATCGCCCACATATCCGGGAATGTCTGCCGCCTGTTTGCTAGAATAGTAGGTACTGGATACTGTATTTCTCAGAGACTTGAAAGGGTATGAGCATTTGACTCTGGACAGGCAATTGCGAGAAAAGGACATAAGGTCAATCAACCATTACTACGGGTTGAAGATTACCGACGTAAAACCCATCATCGGGGGTGCGGAAAACTTCAATCTTCTTGCCAAAACGAAGCATAGAAAGCTGGTCATTACCATCTTCAATGACAAGTCGCTTAAGCATGTTTCACACCTGGCGAAGCTGTTGCAGCACCTGGCGCACAAGAACTTTCCAACAAACAGAATCATAGAGCCAGATCGGGCGGGGCAAGAGGTCGTTACGCTTGCAGGTTCCCCGGTCCTGGTGAAGCAATATATCCCCGGGGATGTTCACACAAACATCCGGGATAGTATGCTTTCTAAAGTTGGTGGGGCGATGGCGGTGCTTCACCAGATATCAGCCCCCGACTATCTTCCGACAGAACATTCTTACGGCCTTGAGCAATTTTCCGTCGTGGAGAAGAGTAATATTGATCCGGCCTATGAAGAGTGGTTAGCTATAAAGTCAAAGCAGATCAAAAAGTCCCTCAGACCCGCTCTGCCATTGAGCTTGATCCATGGTGATTTATTCTTTGATAACGTAGTTTTCGATGGGAAAGAGCTTGCGGCGCTCATCGATTTTGAAGAGGCCTGCCACTATTACCGTATCTTTGACATCGGGATGGCATTGGTGGGATTGTGTACTGAAGAGGGGAAACTGAATCTGGGCAAATCGCGAGCATTCCTGCGCGGCTATCTGGAACACCAGGCTTTCGAAGGGGAAGAAATTAGATCCCTGCAGCACTTTATTGAATATGCGGCTGTCGCCACCTCCTATTGGCGGTTCTGGAAATACAATATTGACGATCCCGATGAATCTAAAGCAACCCGGCACCAAGAAATGGTCGAAGTTGCGGATAGCGTTCATGCGATATCCCGAGACGATTTCATAGCTGCAGTCTTTTAAGTAGCAAGAAGGCCTAATACTGCATCTGCATCCTGCATAAAGATCTAAAACTGATCCAAAAAATGTGCCGGTGAGAGTTTGTCAGAGTGCTACTTGTGATTCCATTCGTCTACGTAAATATCACTCGCCTTCGATCATCGAATTTCTTCCGGTACGCTATCCTCTAAACTCGATGTACCAACAAGCGATAAACCGCCCGAAGTCCTAGGATTGAACGGACATACTCCCTGGTAATTTCCACCCGGGATCTAGCATCCAGCTCAAGGAGAGGGTGGTCCGCTCCCGCTTACCACCCGACGACTTTGTATTGACTGCCAGGGTACTCCCTGCTGGGTCGGATCGATAAAACAACTTTCTATCGAAGCAAAAACCTGCTCATGAGTATGCCCACTCGCAAAGGCGTACAGCACCGGGAAGATTCTCAGATGCACATCCTTTCGAAATATGCAAGAATGGTAGGGCGGAGCAGTCGATTTAGGCGCTTGCCATAGCAGCCCATTCGACGTTTAGATGGGAGCCCATTGCCTGGGTATCTAGATGCGATTAGGCAGAGGAAAGGGGCATTTGTTTGCAACCATCCACGGGTTCTAGCATGATGAAATGCTACACCCTCTGCCTCCTCTTTTCATTGACTGCATCTGCATGCACGCTGCCCGGACCAGGCCAAGAAGATTCGGGTGGCGCTTCTGTGGAGCCTGCGGCGCAGCCCGGTGTTGGTGGCGAAGAGGCTTTTCAGCCCGTCCCATCGAGCGATGAGGTGGTCACATGCACCTTCTTCGTCACGCCAGAGGGTAGGGACGGAGCAAACGGTAGCCAATCTCAACCCTGGAAGACATTCCAGCATGCGCTGAATACAGTGGCACCCGGCGATACGGTTTGTTTTCGGGGGGGTGTGTACCGCGTGGGAGATTCGATCCGGATTGGAGTGTCGGGTGCGGTGGAGAACACCACCACTTTTATCGCCTACCCGGGTGAGCAGCCTATCTTTGATGGAGGGGGAGAGGTGGGTGGCTTGATCATCTTTCACCCCGGGGCATCTTTTCTACGGCTTAGCGGCTTTACATTGCAGAACTTCACCGACTGGGGGCTGGACCTGGAGGGGCAAAACCGCTACATCCAGCTGGATCATCTCACCGTTGTCGGCGGGGAAGCGGGGGTCCACTTCACCTACGGTGAGAATGAGCTATACCCGCCGGAGGCAGGTCCGGTCGAGCATATTACCCTGGAGGACAGCCTCATTGCTCATAGCGAATTCACCGCTGTCGATTGCACCCCTGGTCCGTGCAACCACATGACCTTCCGTCGTCTGGAGGTATTCGGTTCAGGGATTGATAAAGGAGGGTCCTTTGGTGCGGATGGAATTGCCGTATCCCGGGGATACCCCCTCCTCGTGGAAGATTGTTATATCCACGATAACGGGGGTGATGGCATCGACCTTAACTCGCGCGATCGTGAAGGCTTCGCGACAGGTGTCGTTGTGCGTCGCAATAGAGTGATTCGTAATGTCCAAAACGGCATCAAGTTGTGGGCGGGAGGACGCATCGAGAACAATATCGTCTGGGGTCAGGGTAACAGCGCGCTCTGGCTGGGGACATTCCATGGCCAAGTCGAGCTTATCAACAATACTGTTGCCTATAATATGTGGGATCCGGCCATCAGCGGGAGGAACTGGTCCGTCTCGATCGGATATCCGGAAGAAATTGTGGCCCTTCCGCATGTGGAAGTGGTGATGGTGAATAACATCTTTGCTTTCAATACGGGACCGCAAGTAGGTGATCCAACCGGAATCTACCTGGGTCCCGGTGTGACACTCACCGAGCACCATAATTTATATTTTAGCCGGGGGGATGGGGAGATTACCCTGGAAGCTAAGGACCGTGAGTTCACACGAGAAGAACTAGCTGGTGGAGTTTGGTCGGAGCAAACGCGACAAGGGATGCAAGACCTAACCCAAGATCCCCGCTTTCTATCGGGATGGCCCTCAGTTGATGTGAGCCCTGATCGCGAAAGCCCGGCTATCGATGCCGGATCTAATGAATATTGCCCGGCAGATGACCTCTTCGGTCACCCACGCCCGGTGGACGGAGATATGGACCGGGCCGAAGACTGTGATCTGGGAGCCATCGAAGCCAGGAGCGAGGCGGCAAACTAGAGGGCCATGGAGGTTTCAGTCATTCTTGTTGCGTTTTATTTCGCAAGTGGTGAGGCAACGTTGTCTTTAAGGCCAATGGGGAGGAAACATGGATAGCAGCTTTGGGAAATTGGTTCTCATAAACCCCGACAGTCCCGATCAGGAGTTCGAGCTAGCCAAGGCGAACATCTCAATTGGTCGGGCATTAACAAACGATCTAACGCTTGATGATGCCCGTATTTCGCGGCTACATGCCAGGCTAGATTATGGTGAAAAGGGGGTAACCCTGGAAGATCTGGGTTCCTCGAATGGCACCCATGTAAATGGCACTCGTATTGAGCGCGTCACGCTGATCCCCGGAGATGTCATCGAGATCGGTAATCAAGTGTTGAAATATTCGGTGGACGATCCGAGTGAAGACGTGGGCTTGACCGTTATCGATACCGAAGGACAGCTCGAGCAGACAGTAGTGGACGAATTCTTGCCGGTCGTGATCAACGAGACAACCACCCCCAGCTTGGTTGTCCACACCAGCGAAAAAACCTGGAGCATCGACCTGGCGGATGTAGATCAGGCCTCAATCGGAAGGGATGAAAATTGCGCCCTATTTATCGATGCTGATAACGTTTCCAGGCGCCATGCAGAGGTGCAACGGAGGGGGCAGGCTTACCTGCTGAAGGATCTGGAAAGTTCGAACGGCACCTGGATGCACCAAGAGAAAATCGATCAACACGTTCTGGAAGATGGTGATGTATTCCGGGTCGGACCGGCACAGATCCTTTTCAAGCAGGGATTTGAGGAAGAAGCTCTCACCATGACCGATGATCCTTCAGCCACGACGGCCGGTCGGCGCACGGTCGTCTTTGTGCCTGGCCTGATGGGCTCGGAGCTCTGGTTGGGAAATGAGCGTGTGTGGCCGAATGTGAAGACCCTTTTTACAAACCCAGAAATCTTTGCCTATAGCTCCGATACCCCACTCGAGCCTCGCAGCATCGTGGATGAAGTCGTGATCGTTCCCAATTTAATAAAACAAGACCAGTACAACCGTCTGGGAGACTACCTGGTGGACGAACTCTCCTTCCGGCGCGGCGAGGATTTCTATGAATTCCCCTATGATTGGCGTCAGGATGTGCGTATATCAGCCCGGCAGCTTGGGCAATTAATTGAGGCGATCCCCCGCGAGCAACCGATCGTCATCGTTGGCCATAGCCTGGGAACCTATGTAACACGCTACTACATCGAAGCGTTAGGTGCGGATAAACGTGTGGAGCGTGTGATCCTGATGGGAGGTCCTTATAAAGGGGCGGTCAAAGGTCTGGTGAGCATGCTCGTGGCGCCGGATGTGCTGCCCTTTGGCATTATGGGTGAGCGTCTGCGCAAGATCTTGATGTCCTTCCCCACCAGCTTCCAGATTATGCCTGATTATGTAGTTGGAACAGATCAAGATGGTGTCGGGGTGAATTTCTTTGAAGAGGATATGTGGCTGGACCCTGCGTATCTCCCGCTGCTCAACCTCGCAAGGGAATTCCGTGGGGAGTGGAATCCCAGTTCAAATATTCCAGCCATCTCCATTTTTGGCTATGGCCTCAATACGATCGCTAGCGTATCGATCCAGCGTGATCCAACCGGGGTTTTGGAAAATGTCACCTTTCAAAGTGAGAAGACCGGCGATGGCACGGTGCTGGAACAATCCGCAGTGCTCCCGGGCAGCGAGATTCATCCGGTTCATCAACACCATGGGGCGCTCTTCGTGGATAACGACGTCAAGATGCGCTTGAAGATCGAATTGATGCGACCCTACTAAGAGATCCAACATCTCGTGCTGAGTTGCCTCTGCCCGCTGAAAGCACTATGATCATCCACGGATATTGGCCTGCTTGTGAAAGCGGGGGATGGCAGCATTCAGATCTTGATCTCCACGGCACCATCGCTATAACTCGAGCAATCCTGCACGAGGCCCAGAAGAGATCTAGAGAATAATCGTTACACATGTCTAAAAGTTGGATTGGAGAAACAATCGGTGGCAGGTACGAGATCGATTCCCTCCTGGGGCAAGGGGGGATGTCGGCTGTCTACCGCGCCACCGACCCTAATCTACGCCGGATGGTGGCGATCAAGCTGATCCACCCTCATCTCTCCGTAAACCCTAATTTCGTCAACCGCTTCAAAGAGGAAGCGGCTGCGGTAGCCCGCCTTCGTCATCCTCATATTGTCCAGGTCCATGATTTCGATGTCGATGGCGAAACCTACTTTATGGTCATGGAGCACCTGACCGGGGAATCGTTGCAGGCCCATCTCAACCGCCTTAATAAATCCAATCGCTATATGCCCTATCCAAAAGTCATCCAGATCTGCAGCCAGATGTGCGATGCGCTCGGGTACGCCCACCGCCATGAATTGATCCACCGCGATATCAAGCCAGCCAACATCATGCTCGACATCCATGGGCAGGCGATCCTGATGGATTTCGGCATCGTTAAGATCATCGGCGGCGAGTATCACACTGCAACAGGGGCAACGCTCGGCACGGTCAAGTATATGTCCCCGGAACAGATGCGCAGCGAAAAAGTGGATGAACAGTCCGATATCTACTCTTTGGGCGTGACACTCTATGAAATGATCAGCGGTCGGGTGCCCTATATGGCCGATTCCGTCCCCACGCTGATGATGATGGCCTTGAATGACCCACTGCCCGATCTTCGCAGTATCCGCAAGGGGATCCCGGAAGCATTGATCCAGGTCGTAGAGAAAGCCCTGGCAAAGCAGAAGACGGATCGCTTCCAGACGATGGAGGACATGGCTGCTGGCTTAGATCATGCCCTCCAGGCAGTTGAAAACATCCAATCCGAAGCGACGGTTTTAGACGAAGATGTCCCCGAGGCGCCCGTACAACCTGTCCAACCAGGCCATGCGCCTCCGTCTGAAGTAAGGCGTGATGCGAGGCCGGCTCCCGCGCAGGAGGCGAAGCGTTCCGAGCGAGCCACGGTTGTGGACTCGCCACCTGAAGCGCAAGCAAAGCCACGCAAGCCGCGCCTTCCAAAGCTGAAAGTTACACTGCCCCGGAATCTGCGGCGCATCCTTCTTGCGGCTGTGGCGCTGTTGCTCGTGGGCGGGGCGGTCGCTGTGGGAATTGTGTACCTTCGATCGCAGAACCCACCTGTGATATCCCTTTCACCTATCGATCTGCCCGATGAACCGATGAGCGCGCAAAATGCCGGATATATCGTTCGTCTGGGATCATGGGAAACCGATTCAACCATTGTCGACATGGTTTTTTCCCCGGATGGAACCTTGCTGGGCACGGCCAACAATCGAGATCAGATGCGTTTCTCCCCTCACCGTTATTATGGCGCCTTGTGGCGGGTAGCTACCGGCGAACTTCAACAATACCTCCAGTGGCATACCCAATGGATGTACAGCGTAGCTTTCTCTCCCGATGGGCAGCAATTCGCGACCTCGTCGGATGATGACAACATCATCCTCTGGGAAATTTCCGAAGACAGCCCTTCGCACGTCCTTCAAGCCTCCATGGGCGGTATCACTGCGCTTGAGTTCTCACCGAACAATTTGCTTTTGGCCTCTGGCTCCTGGGGAGGGACCATCGGTCTGTGGGGGCGAAATGGTCAGCTGCTGCGAACGTTTGGTGGAGCAGACAGTAGCATTCTCGATCTGGCTTTTTCGCCGGATGGCTCGATGATCGCATCAGCCCTGGAAGATAACACAGCCCAGCTGTGGCAAGTGAGCGACGGCACCTTGCTGTATTCTTTGGAATACCACACAGCGCCAGTCCAGGCGGTCTCGTTTTCAGCCGATGGTCGTTGGTTGGTGACTGCTTCGGAGGATCATACCCTGGGCTTGTGGCAGGTGAGCGATGGCAGCTTCGTGAAAAACCTGGAGGGGCACAGTGATACCATCCGCGCGGTTGCTTTCTCTCCCGATAGCTCGCTGCTGGTCTCCGGAGCGGACGATGGGAAAATTCTGCTCTGGCAGGTGACGGATGGCGCCATGCTGCGCCAGCTGGATGAATACTCGGAAAGCATCAGCGCACTCGATTTTTCTCCGGGCGGTATGTTGCTCGCTTCAGCAGCCTGGGATGGAGCCATCCTGTTCTGGGGGTTAAGTGAAGCCCTCCAACCAGAAGCCGCGACGCCCACCATGCAACCCTGAGCGAATTCGCCTCTCGGCTTTTGTGGTTAAATCCTAATCTTGCGTAGCTCGACCTTCGATGGATCCACCACGAATTATCCTGATAAAATTCTGATCGCATTCTTTGTAGCGTAGATTTCTCCTTCTTCCGGGTTTGATGCCAGGATTGAACGGACTCGAACATCTTGGGAAGACTCTGGGGATTGACATCCTCTGGTTGCGCATTGCGGTTGGGGGCACAGGAGGGGCGCAACATTGTAGAACGTGGAAGATTCGGCAGGAATGCCTTATGATTAATCCCTGGAGGCGGTATGGATAACACGGAGCATAGGACAGGTCCTCATCTTGAACCCACTGCTTTCTTTGATCAAGAGCAGGTGAAGCTGGAGCAGTTGCCGTACGGCGCGGGCGTTCCATTGGGTATCGCGCAGGTAAAACACGATGCCCTGGGGATCGGCGGCGCCTATGCTGCCTGGGGAGATCCGGTTGATAACGATCACCTAACGGCTTTTGTGGAGAATCGCTTAGGGCAAAAACTGGAGGGGACTGAGGTGCTGGATCTGGCTCCCCTGGGATTTCAATGGCGTCATCATATCGAGGACCTGGATGATGATGCTCACCTGGCTGTTGAACTTGAGGTGGGCGCACGCTTGCTCCAGGGAGCCATGCAAGCTTGTGGCTGGGAACCCCATGAGATCGAGGGTGTATTGATTGGCAGCAGTGGACCGATCTCCGATGATTACACGGTTAAGATCGCTCGGGCTGCAGGCATCCCCGAGCAAGCTTTGAAGGTCAGCATCCATAAAGCCTGTGATAGTTCCATGTCGGGGTTACATCTCGCCCTGAATCCTGACCTCATCGCCAACCGTGAAGGCCAACGCAATATCGCCGAAGAACTGCGAGGGAAGAAAGTTCTCGTCGGTGGGATTGAAGGGTTGAGCCGTTTTACCCGCTGGTCAGCGGATTCTTTCGCCATGCAGATCTTCGGAAATGGTGCGGGAGTAATCGGCCTCATCCCCGGTGAGAATATGAAGTTCCTGGTTGGGAGCACACACGAGGTTTTTGATGAGAATGGGACCCTGGCCGTGCACATGTATTACCCCCACTCACGCAAGGACCGTCCGAGCGATCCCATGGAGGATGTCCAGCAGGCGGGCGAAAATCATATTCGCGTCGCCGGGTTTATGCATGAGCCTGATGGGGATGCACCGTTATCCATGGAAAGCCCGATGGGCATGGTCAAGCTCTTCGTTCGCAGCGGTGTCGATTTTGTAAAGGATGTGTATGCTGCCTATCAAGACTACCTGGAGCGATCGGGTCTGGCTGGAAGACATTTCTCTGCGGTGGTAGTGCATCATGCCAACTTCAAGATCAACACCTTGGTCAAGAAAAACCTGGCGAAACTTGGCATCGAGCTGCCCATGCCGTGGGTGCTCTCCGAGTTCGGTAATGTCAGCGCGGCTTCCAACATGATCGCCTTCCTTCGTCAATTGAAGGATATGAAGCCCAATGACCATGTCCTATTGTACGGTTTCGGTGCGGGCACCTACTACGATGCCATCGCTGTCGAACTCAATGCACCGAGCTCCTCAAGGAACATCTCGCCCTAATCGCAGTGGTTGGTTGGCCAAGTCTATTTTAAAGAAGCAGCGTGTAGAAGACGGGAGAACTTCAATTCAAGACGGGAATTGTTGTTGCGTGCTGCGCTAGATCCCCTGGGCAGAGTGATTCCTTAATAAAGATTGGTAAACCACCAGCAACTTCTCACAATGCTGATAAGGGCCTGCCGGGTTTCTGTTAACCACAACGGAATAAATCAAATCACGATTTTGTGATTAATCATGTCTGCATCTTCGGAAGCGTGTTGTCGTTGGATGTAAGAACCGACACTTCTGATCATGAAGCAAAGGCAGAATGCGCTGACGATTGATACATGCCATGCAGCCATTGCGAGTATAATAATCTATATCGGACCATTCAAGTCATAATAGGGTGTTCTTCAGCTGCTTTTTCTACGATGAAGAAATTGCAGGAGTCAACGCTTGGAAAGCACCACCTTTCATTGCTCCTCAACAAGAGCTAGGTCATCGATAGCTGGCGTCCTTGAATAGCGATAACAATCCGAATTCCTGAACCTTGTCGCGCATATGTTATTTGGCCCGATCCGTGGTCAGTCCTTTTCATTGCGGGATTCTCCTGATTGGATAGCCAGATAAGGACATAAAAGTACAAGGTCAGGATGGTCAAGTAAGAGAGGAAAACCAGATGAAAAAGGTGATCGAGACCGTCATTATTGGTGGTGGACAAGCAGGGCTGGCGATGAGTTACTACCTGAAGCAGAGCGGGCATGAACATATCGTCCTTGAGAAAGCATCACAACCAGCTGATGCCTGGCGCAATGGCCGCTGGGATTCGTTTACACTGGTCACGCCCAATTGGTCCGTTCAGCTGCCAGGAGCGGAATATCAGGGTGCTGATCCTGATGGTTTTATGAGCAAAGATGAAGTCATTGCTTACTTAGGAGATTACATTGAGACATTTGACCTGCCGGTGAAATTTCAAGCATGTGTTATAGAGGTCATTGCTCAACCACTGGGTGAATGTTACTTCGTAGCCACGGAGGATGAAATATATAAAGCCTCCAACGTGGTCGTAGCGACAGGTATGTTTCAGCAACCGAAGCTTCCCGCCTTTCATTCAAGTTTGCCAGCCCAGATCGAACAGATTCACTCCAGCCAGTACCGCAATCCGGAAGCGCTATCTTCCGGGGCGGTGCTTGTCGTTGGATCAGGTCAGTCGGGGGCGCAAATCGCCGAAGAGCTATATAAGAGCGGACGCAAGGTTTATCTGAGCGTTGGGAGCGCGGGTCGTGGTCCCCGTCGTTACCGCGGCAAGGATATCACTGAATGGTTGAGTCATCTTCCGGAGAAGACGGTGGACCAGCTACCTTCCCCGAAGGCAAAGTTTATGGCAAACCCGCACGTTTCAGGCACCCATGGTGGGCACTCTCTCAATCTGCACCAATTTGCCCGGGACGGCGTTACCTTGCTCGGTCGCCTTCAAGCTGCTAATAATGGGACGGTTAAATTGGCTCCTGATTTAAAAGACAGTCTGGCGAACACAGATAAGTTTGAGCTTGAGATGCTCAAGATGGTTGATAACTACATTGAACAAGCTGGCCTGGAAGCACCCGAGGCAGACCTAGCTCAACTCCAAGATGGATACGAAGTCGAATTGATTGAAGAACTTGACCTGAAGCAGGCGGGGATATCAACAATCATTTGGGCTACAGGCTACACGTTCGACTATTCGATGGTAAAGCTGCCCATCCTGGATGAGTATGGTTATCCAATCCAAGAGCGGGGGGTGACCGAGTTTCCCGGGATATACTTCTTGGGCCTGCCGTGGCTTTATAAACAGGGATCGGGCTTGCTATCTGGCGTGGGTAAAGATGCTGCATACCTGGCAAGCGCCATCACGGGATAGTGCCTCTCGCTATTCTTCATCCTGGCTGTAAAATCGTGGCCGATCCACACAGGGGGCATGCTTTGAAAGGGATGGGTAACCCGGCCGAGTTGTTGGGGAAGTAGCTTGAAAAGTGCTAGATTCTATAACTTTAAATTTACGATTGTTGAAAGGAAGCTGAAAATGGCGAAAGGATTAGGTTCAAACGAGGGGGTATTATCCCGCTATGCTTGGGTCCCGCTCTTCTTGTTTTCCATCATTATGCTCTTAATTGGGTTGGGTGGATTTGTAGGTCCGGTTAAAGAAGGATCGGTGATTTCGGCGTATTTAACAACAGATGTTACCGATCAGATCCTGGCATTAAGGTTACGGGGGAGTTTTGTGCTGGGGATGGTCGTGTTTGGTCTGGCGTTGATTCTCATACCGTTGAGGCGAGGCGAACGCTGGGCTTGGTATGTGCTGTGGTATTACCCTGTCTTCTTCGGGCTGCACGTACTTGCCTTTGGCACGCTGATCCCGGATGGATTGTTCATCCTGATCAGCGCAGCTTCGTTGCTGCTAAGCTATCCACGCACCTTCGGCCGCAAATAATAGTAGAAGTTATGAGGTCCTGAACTTATGGAAATCACGAAAGACACGCGCGTTTCAGAAATTTTAGAGGAGTATGGCGATATCGCTGATGTGATGGAGCTGTTCGGTGTCAAACGCGTTGCCCGCTACTCCTTCCGGCGTATGCTGACTAAAGCGCTAACGGTCGAGGTCGCAGCCCGGGTTCATCGGGTACCCCTGGATAAGTTTCTAGCCACATTACAAAAAGCTGTGGCACAACAGGGGGAATCGCAACACGAGGGATGAGCGAGATTTGATCTTGAAACTTGGATCTAACCTGATGCTCCTTCTCGAGATAAGCTTGCGGTGCTTGACAAGTCCATCCCTATCGGTTATGGTTCCAGCCGTTCTATAAACTAGCCAGCAGTCGTTGCCGCTGTTACCTTTGAGCTCCGCTCGAATCCTCTGACATCCGCTTGACTCCTGAAACTAAGGAAAATGATTTTAATGAACTTCAATCAATTCAATCTTGATTCCCGTTTGAATACGGGGATCCGTCATGAGGGTTATCACGTACCGACACCGATCCAGGCAGCAGCGATTCCGGTAGCTCTCAGCGGGCACGACTTGATCGCTACCGCGCAAACGGGCACCGGTAAGACGGCGGCTTTCGTCCTGCCGATTCTCCATAAACTGCTCAACAGCCCACGCAACCGCACCCGTGCCTTGATCCTCACGCCCACGCGCGAATTAGCCGAGCAAATTCACCAGACAATTCGCAGCCTCAGCCGTGGTACCAAGATCCACAGCACTGCAATCTATGGTGGTGTGGGCGCGTCGCCTCAAATCGAGGCGTTACGCCGCGGTGTGGATATTGTCGTGGCTTGTCCGGGCCGATTGCTGGATCACCTCCAGAGCAAGCATGCCCGACTGGGAACGGTAGAATTCTTGGTCCTGGACGAGGCGGATAGGATGCTGGATATGGGCTTCTTGCCAGATATCAAGCGAATCCTCAGGCATGTACCCGCCCGCCGACAGACCATGCTGTTTTCGGCGACCTTCCCGAAAGAGATCGAGCACCTTGCAGCCCAAGCTCTGCAAGATCCTAAAAGGGTCGCCATCGGGTTGGCGCGTCCAGCACATACCGTGGCTCACACGTTATATCCCGTGCCCCATCACTTGAAAAAGGGGTTGCTGATGGCATTGCTTGACCAGACAGAGATGGAATCGGTCTTGATCTTTGCCCGCACGAAAAGACGCGCTCAGCGGTTAGCCAAACAACTCGCTGGCCATGGTTATAAGGTTACGGGTCTACATGGTGATCGCACGCAGGGTCAGCGTCGTACGGCTATGCAAGGCTTCCGTCGAGGACGCTATCAGATCATGGTGGCGACGGATATCGCCTCACGAGGGCTCGATGTCGATCGGATATCCCATGTCATTAATTTTGATATGCCCGACACGGCCGATGCGTACATTCACCGCGTTGGACGTACGGGCCGGGCCAAGCGAACGGGGGAGGCCTTCACCTTTATCACGCCTGATGATCTGGTGATGATCTGGGAAATTGAGAAGATCATGAAGCAGAAGCTGCCGCAGCACACGCTGGCAGATTTTAATTATGACGTACCCAAACCGGATTACCCGGGACAATCCCACAAACCAAGACAGCGCTCGAACGGGGGATACCCCTCCCGTCCAAAACGGCGGGCACACGCTTCGTAGCCTCAGTGAATGAGGGTTGCGCTGCAGCGGCCTGCCGCAGTTCTCGCCAATACCCACGCCAGTCGACACGCCTACAAGGATTGTTGAGTCGAGGCCAACGCCCACGCTGCTGCCGCCAACCTCGTCACCAACACTTATCCCGGCGCCGAGGTCATGCGTTCTTGATCCCCGAATCGGCACAGCGGTTTACGCCGCAAATGTGGTGCTCGGGGGTCGTTCTCGCCCGTTTCAATTCATAGGGAAGTCTGTCGGGGGAATCAAGGTCAATTTAACAAAGATATCAGGCTTGACTCAGGATGATCTGGTCATCGTGAAGGTGCCTTCGGCGAAGCCGCTGCCATCAAAGAACACGGTGTAGGTGCCCTCAACCGAGGTCTCGCTGAATGTACCGCTGGCTTCCACCCGGGCAATACCGTCCGTGGGAATGAGATCGCCCACCATCGTAAAGGTCCCATCCGGGTTGATGGTCACGGTAACATCACCCAAGATCAAATTGCCAGGAAGATCGATGGTAATCCCGGAGGCGTCGAAGCTGGCGTCGAAAGTGATCGCCTCGGGGTCGAAGGCGCCGAAGATAAACCCCCCCGCATCGAAGGTGAAGGAAGCGGTCCCATCTGGATTGAATTCAATCATCGCCTCGATCGGTCCTGTAGATCCGAACGTGGTGTTCGTCCAGCTACCGGTCCAGGATCCAGCCCAGGCGGCATAGGTATTGAAACCGGTGTCGGGCGTGGTGGTTGGTTCAGCTTCAGGCGTCGCTGTTGGCTGGGGCATCTCTTCAGGTGGTGCCGGTGGCGCAGCTTCCTCCGTTGCCGGAGCGTCGGTTCCGCAGGCCACAAGCGCCAGTGAGAACACAAGCAATAGATTAAGTGTGACGAATCGCGATTTCACCCATACCTCCTTAAAGATCAGCTGACAGTGGCCGGGTCATTGGGCAGAAGCATATGAATTATGACAATATTTGTCAAGATTGCGATAAGCCCACAACACTCTTCCCCCGGACGAGATCAGCCCCCCAGCAAGCCTGCGGTGAGGGTATTTGCAACCCCTCTTCAACCTTTGCATGGATCTGCAGAGGATCTTATCCCGGGCTACCTTCGAATTCTTTCGTAACCGTGCACTGGCCCATATCTGGAAGTTCGAAGATCGCACGTAGGCTGCCTTCGATGGTGGCCAGCTCGGTGTCGTACGAAAATTCCCACTCGATCCTACGCTCGGGTTCAATGCCATTGGCTGGATAGACACCGCTCCCTTTGTAGGATTTCGTCCCTTCACCTTCACCTTGCTTGCTCATGAGAACCAGGGTTCCATCCGAGGCGATAGTCTGCACCGGGGTATCGACAAATTCTCCTTCCCCGTCCATCCCGGGTTGAAAGACCAGTACGTCCCTGTCGGACTCAGGTCGGCGTGGGATCGGAAAACCACCGCAAATCATCGATTCGCTGATGAATGTGATGTCGTACCTGCCACAAGGCACGAGTTCCTTGGGAACCAGGTTGCAAAGGTCTGTGGACACAAAGGTAAGGTCACTGGGTTCGGGAGGCTGGTCGCCTTCGGTGTCGCCCTGATACTCTTCTTCTGGCATGGGCGCAACCGTCCCCGAAAGTTGTTGCCCACCAATGCCCTCAGAGGTTTCCAAAATGGGCGTTGGGGTCGGGGTTTGGGTAGGCGTAGCCAGCGGCTGGGCCTGGTCCTCGGACTGCGCAGGCTCGACTGATGCGGGCGTATCAGTGCCGCAGCCGAAGAGTGCCAGCGCTAGCACGAACAACAGGCTAAGTGGTATGAATCTTGACTTCATCACTTTCTCCTTGGGTCAGCCATCAGATGAGGCCAGGCCAACAGCAACAATGTTCTTAATGTAGATAATATTTGTCAACATTATATCGAGAGTAGCAAGGTGAACGGTTGGGGCTTAGCTTGGTGGCAGGGTAAGGGTTCCCTAGAGCTCAGTGCCCATAGGCGTATGCTTATCTAGAATCCGATTGGCACTTTGCATAAACACCGCCACAGCAGAGGCTATCGTAAGTAGCGCCGAGTGAATTACAGAGTCTGGCAGCTATCTTTGTCCAAAAATTTAGTAATCGATGGCCTGATTTTCCCCCTTAAGGGCTTTAGAGATTAGGGAAGATTTATTACAAACTGTTGAAATTTTGAAAAATGGATGTAGAGTAATCTTGAGTGCTGAGGGGATTTTTCATATTTCGGCGCTCTAAGCCCCCAGCCGGCCCCCCTCCGGTTGGGGGTGATTTTTTTATCCCGGCGAGCTTCCCGGAGTCGAGCGCAAGTGTTTGCCTGTGGAGTTAATGCTGCCGCCAGCTTATCAAACCTGGTACTACTGCCAGGGTCAAGCCTGGTCGTCTTCGCCAGCCTTCTGCGGTTAGGCCAAAAGAGGCTATATCAATGCCATCGATTTTGCCCGTTGGCGCCAGGGTGTGGGCATCCCAGCCCAGGGCGAGATCGTAGGTTTGCCTGGGCGGCAGGATGGACAGGATCGTCTGGGTGTGCGAGGATTGTCGAAGTTACGTCAGACCCAAGTCAGCGCCAGAGACGAACTTGTGCTTCAATCATAGAAGGTCACTGAAACCACAAACGATTCATATCCGTATATTAAGTATACGGAGCTGCAAAGCGGTGAACAGCATGGTAAACGACACCATTATTCAGGCGAACGACGTTTATAAGACCTACCAAACCGGGACCGTGAGCGTTCAGGCTTTACGCGGTGTGAGTCTCGAGGTGAAGCGTAAAGAAGTGATTGCCGTCATGGGACCTTCTGGGTGTGGCAAAACCACCCTGTTGAATTGTCTTTCCGGCCTGGACGCGGCCGACAAAGGCATAATCAACATTGAAGGTAGCCAATTGACCGAGATGACCGATTATGAACGCACCGATTACCGGGCAAAGCGCATGGGCTTTGTATTTCAGTTTTACAATCTACTCCCTGTTCTCAGCGCGGTGGAGAACGTCGAAATGCCACTGTTGCTATCGGGGGTAAGACCGGGCGAGGCGCGAGACGCTGCCTTAGATGCGCTTGTCCAGGTCGGATTGGCCGAGCGATCAAATCACAGACCGGCGGAACTAAGCGGTGGTGAACGTCAGCGGGTTACGATTGCGCGCGCATTGGTTAATCACCCCGTCATCGTCTGGGCGGATGAACCGACCGGTGACCTGGATTCAGAGACCGCTGACCAGGTCATGGATGTGCTCATCCGTTTGAATGAGGAACGCGATCTGACATTTCTGCTGGTAACACACGCGCGCAGGGTTGCAGCACGCTGTACCCGTATCGTGCGAATGCGCGATGGTCAGATCGAGGGCGAGCAAACGCCAGAAGAGGTCCTGGCCCAATTAAGCCAAATCCCAGCTATGGGTGAGGATCTTTCGGAGTAGAACTTTCCACAGAATCGGAGCGGGTGTCCGATTGCTAACGTAATCGTAGGTGCGCAGAGGAGCGCTTCTTGGAAAAGCTCTTTGGGTTGGAGATGACGACGATTGCAGCCTTTCTCGGGGCTGTGTTGTCTCTTGTGCTGTTGGTGCTTGCGCTTATGGGTTGGCGCAACAACGTCATGCTCAAACTCGGATTACGGCCCATCTTGAGGCGGCGCACCCAGTCATCTTTGATTGTCCTTGGGTTGATGCTAGCCACCTTGATCATCACCGCCGCTTTTGTCACCGGGGATACTCTATCCCATACCATCCGATCCCTGGTGATTGAAGAGCTCGGTCCTGTGGACGAGATGATCTCTGTTCGTGCAAACGGAGATGCAACTCGCTCGTCTTACTTCAGCTTTTCGCGCTACGAGGATGTTGCTGAAGAATTGGGTTCCTATCCTTTGGTCGACGCCGTCGTGCCAGGGATCAGGGAAAGCGTTCCTGCCGTCAACCTCACCCGCCGACAAAGTATGCGAGCGCTGCAGCTCATTGGTGTGCGTCCTGAAGATGCCGCCTTGGTGTTTCCTGTCGAAGAACGTACGGATGCAGATGGCAACCTGCTGCTGATTGAGGCGCTGGAAGGGCGTGAGATCTACTTGAATGAGGCTGCGGCCGAAGCCCTCGACGCCCAGAAAGGTGACAGACTCGAGCTCTATGTGAAGTCATCGCCGAGAATCTTCGTGGTTGGTGGCGTCTCTGCTTCAGGTCGATCAGCGAGGGCATTCCTCGATCTCCGCCAGGCGCAAGCCCTGTTCGCAGAACGAGGGCGTGTCAATCTGATTGTGATCTCAAACAACGGGGATGATACCCGCGGGGTTAGGCACAGCGAGGAGGTCACTGCATACGCACGGGCAATATTATCCGATGAAGCTGCAGCAAAACGTCTCCTCACACGCCTGGCGAGCGACAAGAGTGCCATGCAGGCAATCCGTTCTGCTGCCATAACCTATGAGGGTAACACCCGTGCCGACTTGCTTGCGCTGGCAGCCGGTCTGGAGGCGGGAACGCTGACCAACACACTCCAAAGTCTCTTAGCCGATGAGGCCCTGGGAGCAGAAGTGCGTTCGATCCTCGATCAGGAAGAATGGCAGTCCGAATCGATGCGCAGGCGGTTGGTGACCCAATTCAATCAGCTCTCTGACTTTAGCGTGGAAGATACCAAACGCGATGGGCTCGACCAGGCTGAGTTGGCCGCAAATGCATTTACAACGATCTTTGTCGTCACGGGGTTATTTGGCATCGCCTCAGGTCTCCTGCTGATCTTCCTCATCTTTGTTATGCTGGCGGCGGAACGAAAGTCTGAGATGGGTATGGCGCGCGCTATCGGCGCGCAGCGACGGCATCTGGTTCAGATGTTTGTTTATGAAGGGACCGCCTATGATCTTGTCGCTGCGGGCGTGGGTGTGGCTTTGGGTGTGCTCACAGGCCTGGTGATCGCGCTGACCCTTGGCAGTGCTTTCGCCGCAAGCGACCTTGCGATCCGCCCGAATGTCACGCTAAAAAGCCTGGCAGTATCGTATTCCCTGGGTATGCTGGTGACGTTTCTGACCGTGATGATTTCTGCCCGGCGGGTGAGCCGCCTAAATATTGTCTCCGCTATTCGAGATCTCCCCGAGCCGCCGCCACAACCCGTCCCATTAAAGAACCGACTGCTTTCACCGCTCCATGCGTTTCTGGATGGTTTCCGCAATCTCCGCCGCTTGCGCATCTGGCGTGCGTTGCGCTCATGGATCGTCACGATTCCGGCTAGTTTTCTGCGGCTCATTTGGGCGGGCTTTCGCGGCGGACCTTTTACATTCTTGTTGGGCGTGATGCTGGTAGCCGCTGGAATGCAAGCGGAGAGCGGTGCCCTGTTCACAACCGGTGTGTCCTTTTCGCTCATTGGCGGCGGCCTTGTCTTGCAGAGGTTGCTGGCATTGATCTTCAAGCAGCGCAAGGTTTTAACCGAGCGCATTGCCTATACCCTGCTAGGATTGGCATTAACAGTGTTCTGGTCGCTCCCGTCCGAGTCCTTTGAAGTCTTCGGTGTGAAGGATCTGAAATCAGGGCCAGAAATGCTTTTTATCGCCGGATTCATGATGGTCGTGGGCGCGGTGATGGTCGTCATGTACAACACGGATCTGCTGCTGCGAGTGATCTTGCGCATTCTGGGTGGTAACCGGCGACTCGCACCCGTGTTGCGCATGGCGGTCGCTTACCCGCTCGCCAACCGCTTCCGGACCGGTCTGACTCTGGGGATGTTCGGGGTGGTGGTCTTCAGTGTCGTCTTCATGGCTACGGCCTTCAAGGCCAACGAAGCGTTCTTTGAAAATACGGATGCCTTGACCGGTGGCTTCGAGTTGCGGGCGAATGCCAATGCCAATAACCCCATCCCTAACCTGGCCCGGGCCGCTGCACGGCGGCCCGAATTGAGGGGAGGCGGTTTTGAGGTGATCACCAGTGAGTCTACCCTGAATGTGGAGCTCCAGGAGGACGGGGGTCGATGGAGCTGGTATCGGCTTCGAGCTGTCGATGATCCTTATCTCGATACGGTTGGCTATGAGTTTGCCCTCCTCGCAGAAGGCTATGAATCAGATCAGCAGGTCTGGGAGACCGTTCGAGACCATCCAGGCTATGCCGTGATCGATAGCTACGCTGTGCCATCCCGTCAGAATACGAGCATCGTCATTGGTGGTCCGGATTTCAAATTGGAAGGGTTGTATCTCGAAGATGAGATCATGGAACCCACCCGTTTACGTGTGCGGGATTCTCGGGGGACGGCCTTCGAGGTCATGGTCATTGGTGTGCTCGACCAGACGGCTGGCTTTACTTTCTCCCTGATCACATCCCAGTCCACCTTGGAAAAAGTGCTGCCGGAAACTCCAATTCCTACAAGTTACTACGTTGATCTGGCAGATAATGTCGATCCAGCACTTGCCGGTGCGGCTCTCGAGAGTGCGTTCCTGGAATATGGCCTGGAGACGGTGGATCAGGTACAAGAAATCAAAGATGCGCAAGCCGCACAGCGGGCGATTGAACAATTACTGCTTGGATTTCTCACGCTGGGATTGATCGTCGGCGTTGCTGCGCTGGGCGTAATTAGCTCACGAGCAGTGGTTGAGCGACGTCAACAAATCGGCGTGCTGCGTGCGCTCGGTTTCCAGGGACGGATGGTCTCCTGGAGTTTTATGATCGAGGCCTCATTCGTGGCCTTGCTGGGGATCAGCCTCGGGGCGGGTCTTGCGCTCATCCCGGCCTACCAAATGATCAATGATCTTGCCGTCGACGTACCTGGGCTCACCTTCCAGGTGCCGTGGGGTTCCATTGCGCTGGTGGTTGGCCTTGCCTATGGTATGGCTTTACTGGCCACATACCTGCCGGCGCAGCAGGCAGCACGCGTTTTACCCGCAGAGGCGCTGCGCTACGAGTAGTAGGATTCACTTTGGATCGGAGAAAGCCGTCTTCAAGTATCGCCATCTCCATCTGCGTCAACGTTACCGCTATCTTGAAGGCAATGAGTTGCCCTGATCCTGCCGCGTTTATCTTCATACCTGACATCCGCCGAGGTCAGGTTTTTCCTTGTTGATCGAACTCGTCGCATGAGATCGCAGATCGGTGAATGAAGAAATCTCGTGGCATGATCAAAGAAGGAATGGGTCGCAACTTGATTTGCCGCGAAAGGCATGGATGATAGCAAGCGGTAAACAATCAGGGTGTGCGCATTGAAATGGATCACCTCGTCCTTCCTTGTCGGGAGGAATATATTTCCAGCGGTGCTGGTTTTGTCATTATCATTCTGAGAACGTAAAATACCATGGCCATTTGCGATGAAATTCACAAGAATGGCTGCTTGTAGAAAACAACTCGTCGACACAAGTAGGGAGTGCAATCAATGAAAATCTTAGTCTTTGGGGGCTCTGGCAAGATGGGGGCAGCAGTAGCATGGGATCTTGTCCAACAGGAGGACGTCGAGGCCATAGGCCTGGTCGGTCGACGTGAACAGGTACTGGAGCAGACCCGCGCTTGGATTGGAAGTCCGAAGGTTGAGATTCACCCGCTAGACATCCACGATGTCGCTGCGACTGCAGAATTAATGGGGCAGTACGATGTGGGCATCAGCACTCTGCCGGACCGCAAGACGAGCTACAGGGTTGTCGACACTGCCGTCAAGAGCGGCCTGCACTTTGTGGACATGCTGGAGGAATATCATCGTCGTCCAGATGCCTATGAAACGGAAGGACTGGAATTACCCGAAGGTATGACGCTGAATGAGTACGGGGATTTCCTGCACGAGACCGCCATTCAGAATGGCGTCACCTTCCTGGATGGGATCGGCTTTGCGCCCGGCCTCTCCAACATCATGGTCGGGCATGCAATCCGGGAGCTTGATACAGCTGAAAACGCCGTTGCGCGCGTCGGCGGGATCCCCTCCAAGGCGGCCGCAGCCCGGCACCCGCTGCGCTACATGATCACCTGGGCTTTCGACCACGTGCTGCGTGAGTACATGGTGAAGCTGAATGTGATAAAAGGCGGAAAGGTGGTTGAGGTTGAGGCGGCTAGCGAGCTGGAGAAATTCCAGTTTCAGCAATTCGGGATCGATGAGGCACTCGAATGCGCTGTAACGCCGGGCATGCCCAGTTTCATCTACTCCCGGCCAGAATTGAAGGAATTCACTGAGAAAACGGTGAGGTGGCCAGGGCACTGGGGTGGTATTCAGACGCTCAAAGAGTGTGGTTTATTGGACCTTGATCCCGTGGAGGTTGATGGTACATCGGTTGTTCCCCGGGAACTCTTACTGGCCCTGATTGAACCACGGCTGCAGCCCCTGGAGGGCGATACGGATGTCTGCGTGATGTGGAACAGCGTCACCGGGATGAAAGATGGTGTAGCGACCGAGATCCACAGCTATCTTTGGGATGAGGCCGACACTGAAAGGGGTATTTCCTCGATGGCACGCGTGACCGGCTTTTCGGCGGCGATCGGCGCTGCGTTTATCGGGCGTGGCTTGATAAACGCCAGGGGCATTGTGCCTCCGGAGGATTGTTTCGAAGGTGAAGTATTCGAACTCTTCATGGAAGAGCTCAAGAAGAGGGACATTCACATCCAGGAGGAGATCATCACCGCCGGCTGATATCAGCCCCGACGAAATTTGATAGCAACGTGGTCAGCAACTGTCATCCTTTTGCGTAACCACATCGGGATCCCCTCGAGCAGGACGATCACTGGAAGATACTGCAAACCGATCGGATTGCGTGGGAAGCGCTGGGATGTTGGCTCATTATTTGTGATCGTGAAGTTCCTGGAACGGTATGAAATGGATGCAGCCCCTGCGATGGGGCTGTATTTTGATCGGATAAATTCCGCCCTCGGTGCCATCACTATTGACACTTTCGCATGTCACAAATATAATTTAGCCTTCTTAACTATTTAGCGAGGTGAAGTATGTCCCTGGATCCTTTTGTCCCCACGCTCAAGGAATGGATAGAAGTGTCCATGCGTTACTCGATGCGAAATTTCTTGCACTTCGCCCGGGAGAGTGGGCTCTCGATGTCGCATCTCGGTGCGATCTATCACATCCATCAGCTCGGGAGCTGCGGGGTCACAGAAATCGGTGAGCATCTGGGTGTGACCAGCGCGGCAGCCAGTCAGCTGTTGGACCGCCTGGTGCAGCAAGGGTTGGTACACCGCACAGAACATCCTGACGATCGGCGGGTGAAGCAAATTGGCCTGACTGAGGAAGGTCAACGGATACTCAAGGCGGGCATTCAGGCCCGTGAGAGCTGGCTTGACCAGTTGGCCGAGAAACTATCCAGCGATGAGAAGGACCGTATCACTGCTGCTTTACAAGTATTGGTTGCCAAAGGGAATCAGCTTGGCTGATTGACGGCTTTCATAGAGAGATCTATCCTGCCGAGGAGTACTGTTCGTATGCTGCGTCTGACCAAATACCTAAAACCATACCTCCTGCTGGTCGTGCTCTCGATCACACTGTTGTTTATCCAGGCTAACGCCGACCTGGCGTTACCCGATTATCTCTCCAGGATTGTAAACAACGGCATCCAACAGAACGGGGTTGAAAACGCAGTACCCATTGCGATTCGCGTGAGCGAGATGGAGAAGCTGTTTATCTTCATGAGCAATGACGAAGCCGATCGTGCGTTGAAAGCCTATGAACGGGTCGAGCCGAATACTCCAGCAGCCGAGGCGTATCTTGACCAATATCCTGCGCTTTCAGACCAGGTCTTGTACATCCGCAAAGACCTGAATCGATCCGAGATCGAAACGCTGAATCCAGTGCTGGGTAAAGCCTTTGTCGTGGTCTCCGGCCTCGAGCAGATGGTCGCAGACCCAGCAGTTGCGAGTGCCATGGGGGAGCGGCTCGGGTTCGACCTGCCTGATATCCCGGCTGGTACCGATCCATTCACATTATTGGAGCAACTACCGCAGGCCATGCTTCCAACACTCACCGAATCGATCTATGACGCCTTTGCCAGTCTGGGTGACAACATGGTTAACCAGATGGCAGTGGGTGCAGTTCGTGCGGAGTACGAGGTCGTTGGAGTCGACACAGCCAAGCTTCAGACGAACTACCTGTTGCAAACCGGGGGTGCGATGCTGCTCATATCGCTGCTCGGAGGGGCTTGTACCGTTGCAGTGGGGTACCTGGCCTCGCGCACCGCAGCTGGAGTGGCGCGCGACATCCGCCTGGCAGCCTTTGAGAAGGTGGAGCATTTCTCAAGCGCCGAGTTCGATCAATTTTCAACCGCCTCCTTGATCACCCGCTCGACCAATGACATTACTCAGATCCAGATGGTGACCTTTATGATCATGCGGATGGTGCTTTACGCCCCGATCATCGGAGTCGGTGGTGTGATCCGGGCGATCGATAAAAGTGCCAACATGTGGTGGATCATCGCGCTGGCGGTGATCGTGCTGCTCGGCCTGATCCTGGTGGTCTTTTCGATCGGCCTGCCGAAGTTCAAGCTCATGCAGACCCTGATCGACAAGTTGAACCTGGTGACGCGTGAAAATTTATCCGGCATGATGGTCATCCGGGCGTTCAATAAGGAAGCGGCCGAGGAAGCGCGATTTGACGACGCCAACCGGGATCTAGCGGATACCAGCCTATTCATCGCTCGTGTGATGGTCACGATGATGCCCTTGATGATGCTCCTGATGAACGGACTGACGGTCGGCATCATCTGGGTCGGGGCGCATCAGGTTGCCGAGGCGAACATCCAGGTGGGTGACATGATCGCCTTCATGCAGTACGCCATGCAGATCGTATTTGCCTTCCTGATGATGTCAATGATGTTCATCTTCCTGCCGCGCGCGGCCGTATCGGGTGGACGCATCGCCGATGTATTAGAAACCGAGCTCAGCATCACAGACCCCGAGCAGCCTAAACAGTTCAAGGCCCAATTCGAACCCCGCATCGAATTTCGCGATGTTTCCTTCCGCTATCCGGGCGCGCCCGATAATGTGCTGTGCAATATCAATTTTACGGCCCAGCCGGGGGAGACAACAGCCTTCATCGGATCGACGGGCTCGGGAAAATCTACCGTGGTCAATCTCATCCCGCGCTTTTACGATGTGACCGAGGGCGCAATTACCCTCGATGGGATCGATATCCGCGAGGTGAGACAGCGCGACTTGCGCGACAAGGTTGGTTATGTGCCTCAGCGGGGGATGCTTTTTTCGGGGACCATCGAGACCAATCTGCGCTATGCAGACGAGGATGCCAGTGAGGAGAGATTGCGAGAATCAGCCGATATCGCCCAGGCGAGTGAGTTCATCTTCGCCAATTCTGAAGGTCTCGAAGCCGAGATCGCACAGGGTGGGGCGAATGTCTCCGGGGGCCAGAAGCAGCGCCTGGCGATCGCCCGTGCCCTGGTCAAGCGACCGCCGATCTACATTTTTGATGACAGTTTCTCAGCGCTTGATTTCAAGACCGACTCAGCCTTACGCAAAGCCCTGGAGGAGAAAACCGACGACAGTACGGTGCTGATCGTCACCCAGCGTGTGGCAACGGTCAAGCATGCCGATCAGATCGTCGTGCTGGATGAGGGCGAAGTGGTGGGCAAGGGAAAACATCACGACCTCATGAAAACTTGCGAGACCTATCAGGAGATTGCCCGGTCGCAGTTGAGTGAGCAGGAGCTGGTATGAGCATGGATCGTGGGACCTCATCATCTGAACGCAGACCTGGCACCGGTCGCATGCGACCGCGTGGCCCAATAGGCCACGGCGGTCCAATGGCCTTGATGAAGGGCGATAAGCCGCGCGATTTCAGGGGCGCGATGGTCAAGCTGATCGAGTACTTGGGCGCCTATAAGATCGCCATTTTGGTTGTCATGCTCTTTGCAATCGCTTCGACAGTTTTTGTGATTATCGGCCCGAAAGTTCTGGGACGCGCCACAACCAAACTGTTCGAAGGTGTGCTGGACCAGATTTCCGGAACCGGTACAGGGATCGATTTTGCGTTCATCGGCAGGATGATCCTGATAACGCTGGTGTTGTATCTTGGATCAGCTGCCTTCAGCCTGATCCAGGGTTGGATCATGTCGCGGATTTCAATCAATATCACCTATCGCTTTCGCCAGGATATCTCCAGGAAGATCAACCACCTGCCGCTGGGGTTTTTTGACCGGGTCAGTCAGGGGGAAGTGCTGGCACACATCACCAACGATGTGGATACGATCAATCAGACGCTCAATCAGAGCCTTTCGCAAATCATCACCTCCACAGTATCCGTGATTGGTGTGCTGATCATGATGCTCACGATCAGCTGGCAGATGACGCTCGTGGCCTTATTGATTATTCCGCTCTCGGGCGTGGTCGTCATGTTGATTGTGCGCCAATCCCAGAAATACTTCACCCAGCAGCAGGATTTCCTTGGGCATGTCAACGGGCATGTAGAGGAGATGTTCGGCGGGCACCGTGTGATGAAGGCCTTCAGCGGCGAGGCCAGGAGCATTCGTCAGTTTGAAGGGTTAAACAACACGCTGTACGGCTCGGCGTGGAAATCACAATTCCTCTCAGGCTTGATCATGCCAATCATGAATGTGATTGGGAACCTCGGCTATGTGGCAATCGCCATCCTTGGAGGTGCACTTGCTTTCCGTAATATGATCACCGTAGGTGACATCCAGGCTTTCATCCAATACGTGCGATCATTTACCCAACCAATCATGCAGATCGCCAATATTTCGAATGTCCTCCAGCAAACAGCCGCTGCGGCCGAGCGCATCTTCACCTTCCTGGGTGAGGAAGAAGAAATCCCTGACATTGAAAAGCCGGTTCAAATCGAGAAGGTCGAAGGGCATGTCGAATTCAAGAATGTCCAGTTCGGCTACAGCCCGGATAAGATCGTGATCAAGGATTTCTCCGCCGATATCAAGCCCGGGATGAAAATTGCCCTGGTGGGTCCTACCGGAGCTGGTAAGACCACGATGGTCAAGCTGCTTATGCGATTCTACGATATCAACAGCGGGGCGATCCTGATCGATGGGCACAATATCAAGGATTTTCAGCGGGAAGATCTGCGCTGCATGTTCGGGATGGTGCTGCAGGACACCTGGCTTTACAACGATACGATCATGGAAAACATCCGTTATGGCTGGCCAGGCGCGAGTGACGAAGAAGTCATCGAAGCGGCCAAGGCGGCTCACGTTGATCACTTTGTGCGCACGTTGCCGGAAGGCTACAATCTGGTATTGAATGAAGAAGCGACCAACATCTCGCAGGGGCAAAAGCAGCTGCTGACCATCGCCCGTGCCTTTGTGACCGATCCACAAATGTTGATCCTGGACGAAGCAACGAGCTCGGTCGACACCCGCACCGAGGTGCTCATCCAACAGGCGATGGAAAGCCTGATGAAGGAGCGCACCAGCTTTATCATCGCCCATCGCTTATCGACGATCCGCAATGCCGATTGGATCCTGGTGATGGACGAGGGCGATATCGTCGAGCAAGGCACACATGAAAGTTTGCTGAAGCAAGAGGGTTTCTATGCTGAGCTCTACAACAGCCAGTTCGAGAAGGCCTTTGTGAGCGAATAGCTTGTAAGCTGGATGATGCGGTGAAATTCGTCCATCGGGCTAGTGCCCTGGCGCATGCCCAAAATAGTCGTTGCGCTACCCCACACCATCGGCGATACCCGCTTGGCCCATTCCTATCGTTTGATGGTCATGAGGGGAACTCAGACCCCTTTGTCTCCTTTGACTAAGCAGTTGCACCTTTAGGCGCAAAGATTAAGGGCACGGGGCAACTGCATCTTCATAGGCTACAAACTCCAAATTTCCATCCGGGTCCCCAAGCGCATAACTTTCATCGGGCAGTAACGCAAGTTCCTCGTGAAAATACTCGTTCAATAGGATCCGGAATGAATTGACCGGGCTGATGGTCTGGTAAAGACGTTGTTGGGCATCATCCTCAGGGAAATAATATGCATTTAATATCGGGAGATGAAGTCTGCATTGAATCTCGGGAGCTGGCTGCGTTTCTTTATAGACCTTGCTCCCGTGATCAGCCTGCAGGAAGATGATTGGCTCACTGGTGCTGTTCTGGAGGATCTCGTCGATCACTTGCATGACAAGAGAATTAACATAATGCACCTGATCTCGATAATATTGGATATTTTCCGGATTTCCCGGATTAACATCCAGGAGTGTGAACGGATCCTGATGCTCCAGGCGCTCCCCCTTTGGGCCGAATACATAAGGGGTGTGGGGGGTGATGATATGAGCGAAGACAAATGTCGATCGATCATCCTGAGCATAATCAGCGAGATGGTCGAAGGTATAAAGAATTCGCTCACGATGAAGGTCAAACAACCAGTCCAGCGTGCTTGCGCTGTCTGGAAAAATCTGTATCAACAGGCGGCCCAAGCTGGAATCTAAAAGCATTGCTTCGAAGCCAACTCGCCAAAGAGATCCGCGATCCACATCGGGGACTTGTAGGAAGATATCCGCACCGCCCAGTGTGGTGGACTCATATCCACTCTCGAGCGCGATGACTGTATAGCCTCGAGCGTGTAAATATTCCTGGAGTATATTGGCGGAGATGAGATGGGCGGCAACCCCTTTGACCGCATTTTCGTCACCACCGCCACGCGAGTGAAAAATTTGGGGGAGATCGCTGAGGTAGGACATATTTAACGAAGATGCCAGCGAGAGCTCTGTACTGATGTAGTTTGCCTGGCTCTTATCAGCGATATAGAACCCCCGCGTCTCCAAGAATCGGATAAATTCAGTATTGTCATACCCGTAAAGGTCGTTGAGCACATCCGCGCGCGCATAAGCGTCCAGCACGATGTAGTATATATCCCTGGGGTGTATTCCGACGGCCAGGTCTTCTTCACTCGAACCTGCTCGTAAATCCAGCTGTGCAACGATTCCATCCTGATAGGCTTGGAACTGCTCCCGCGCAAGGCCTTCGGACTTCGCCGCTTGCAGTCGCTGGAGCAGAGGGAAAAGGTTCACAAGCAGGCTAACGACCAGGAAATACTGTGTAAACACAGGTACATGGCGAATTCGTTTCCTAACGAAATAGACCCATAGCACGGCCACGAACAAAACAAGGGTGATGAGAGTCCACTCTCCAGCCCGATTGAAAGTTTTCCCAAGATACACCTCGATGAGATTGACCAGATGTCCGTATGAGAAGAATAGAATAATGACCCCGGAGATGATCAGCGCAGCTCGCTCGCCATCGCCCCGAATATTACTGAGATATAAGATCACAAGAATCAGGCCTAGACCAATAACCAGACTTCGGGCACCCGCTTCGAAAGGAATGCTCTGGTTTGCAGCAATAAGGGAGGAAATCGAATAGAAGAAAAAGAGAATTGGATGGAGGATCCAGAAAGCCACGCCTAAAGGCCGGATAGCTTTTCTCAAGAAATTTGTCATCTACTACCTATTATAGGCTAGGTCCGAAAAGAACTGCGATGGCTACTGTTAACACTTGCAGAAGCGGGATTGGGAAGGTTCCACTTGCGAGCCATTATCGGCGATTGCTACCTTCCCATTCACCCTCTGAAAGGCTATATGATGCAATTTGCAAGCCAAGTGCGGTGCTCGCCGTAAATATAGGGGTTGCCCAGGCAAGAGCTGAAACCCTGCGAAAGGCATCAACCGCGTTTTTCGATAACGAACAAGGATCCTGCAAAATGCACGGCGAGCAGCATTGTCTAGAATGCAAACATGATGTTGCTATACATTTCGTCTCATAACCAAGAATAAAAAGTAAGCAGCTATGGGCGCAGACGTGGTGGGGTCTATCGAAACATATCGTTGCTCTATGTAGGACTATGCCTTGCGCTCAGGAACATCCTTGATACTCTCCCGAATTTGAGAGTCCAATCTATCGGCATCAGCCTACAATCCTGGCCTTCCGTTTGATTCACAACGGGAATAACAAGCATCCCCTAAGGGGTGCTGCGCTTGAACTCGGGAAGATGATCCATGCCAGCTTCTTTTGCTAAAACTGAAACCAAGTTTTTAAGCTCGGCCACTTGCTCCGAAGGCAAATCTGGAGGCTGGTAGGCAGTGAGTAAACCCTGCAGCTGCGTTTGGGCACGTGCAAAGCTGTCCGTCGCGCCCTTCTCTTGCCAGGTGCGGATCGAGCCACGGTCAATCATAGCCGAGGGCATATACTGCTCTTCCTCAAGCAACTGGCGTGTGAGGCGCTGCTTCAGGAAGTCGCCCTTAAAATTGATGCCCTCATACATATCTGCAGCCAATGGATCGGTGTGCACCTGCATCCCTTTAAGCATGCGCTTTGCCATACCAATTGCCTCGGCATCGATCAGCAGCTTTTCGGGACTGACACAGGCGAGGAAATCCAGCATGCCTGCACCGGAGATCATGTTGATCCCGGCCAGCGCACCGATCATAGCAGTGGTGCTGCTCTCCATCCCCGCCTGATAATCAACCAGCTTGGCATCACTAGCACCCATATACGTGTGCGTCGGGAAGCCGAAGGATTTGCCTACCTGGGCGTAGGCGGCGTCGATCATAGCGGTCTCAATGGCGCCCATCGGGGTGGTGCCATGGCGCATATCCATAATGGCAGGTGCGCCACCCCACACGATCGGCGAACCCGGCCTGGCCAACTGGTGGATCGTCATCCCGCTGATGCATTCGGCGGCGTGCTGCACCACAGCGCCTAATAATGTTACCGGCGCAGCAGCCCCGGCCAGGGGCATGGAGACGATCTGGGTCGGGATTTCCGCCCGCGCCAGGTCCAGCAGGTTTTGTGCGCCGAAGTCGCTCCAGATCAGCGGTGGGGTGGGGCACACATCAAAAACCGCCGTGGGTTTTTGAACCAGCGCATCACGTCCACCGGCGAAGATCGCCAGCATATCGATCATGACGCTGGTATTTTGGGTCGAGAACGCCCCGGTGACCACCGGTTTCTTAGAGAACAGCAGCACCAAATACAGGCGGTATAAATCGCCGATTTCTTTGGGGATTTCGCTGCACACCAGCGCGGTCGATTGCGCGTCGTACTGTGAGAGCGAATCGGCGATTTTGATGACCTTGATCAGATCGTGAGTGGTTGCCGGTCGATGCTGCTTAGTCTCGGCATCGAGCACGTTCACCCCTGAAGATCCGGGGTCATAATGGACTGCATCCCCTCCATAATGCACCCTCGATCTCCCATCCTGATCATAGAGGTTAAACGCAAGGGGTACGGTTTCTAACGCTTTGCGGGCGAGTTTCTCCGGGATCTGGACGACCTCTCGCTCCTCATCCACCATGGCGCCTGCGTCCGCCAACAGGTCCCGGGCTTCCCTGCGTTGGACCTTGATGCCCGGATTAAGAAGCAATTGAAAAGCCTCGTCGATGATCTGAGGAACCAGCGCTGAAGATAAGATTCTCAGTTGTGGCTGCAAGAAATTACTCCTTCTGGGACGCTTTGGCAGCTAAAATTTCACGCGCAACTGTCACCGCACCTACTGCATCCTCGCTATACCCGTCTGCGCCGATATCGTTGGCCCAGGCCTGAGTGACCGGTGCGCCACCCACCAACACCTTGATGCTTCGGTGCAATCCCATGTCCTCTAGCGCTTCGACTACATCGCGTTGTTTCACCATCGTCGTGGTAAGAAGGGCGCTGACGCCGATGATGTCGGCATTTTCTGCTCGGGCCTTCTCAACCAGGGTCATGATCGGCACATCAACGCCCAGATCGAACACTTTGAACCCTGCCACGGAAAGCATCGTGCCGACAAGCGATTTTCCAATATCATGGATATCGCCCTCGATCGTACCGAGTATGACCTTGCCCAGGATCTCACGCCCCTTGCCGCGTTTGGCCATCTCCGGTTCCAGTGCGTTGACCGCCGCTTTCATCGCTTCTCCCGCCATGACGAGTTCTGGCAAATAAGCCTCTCCAGAACTAAATAGATTGCCCACGTGGTCAAGACCAAGGATAAAACCATGGTTGATCGCATCCAGGGGATCGATGCCCATCTCAATCGATTGTAGGGCTAGCTTCATGGCTTCTTCGGACTCGCCATCCATGATGCTTTGTGCCATTGCGTTGAAGATAGGCTGAGTCATGAAAAACTCCTGTGGGACCTGTTCTGTGTCGTATAAATGCAAGGTGACGCCCGTGGATTGATATGCGCCTCCTAAAATGGGACATACTCAGCAATGCGTCAATACTATAACGAACCCACGCTGATGGGAATATCCGTTGACAGTAGTTACAGTTGCGTTTGTCGTGAAGAAGTTACGGGAAACGAGTTGCCTGGTCTTGTGTTCGAGAAAGTTGTGGAAACCTGCATAAAGCAAGTTTTGGAGCGATACTATTCCTTAGCGCATTCAGGAAACATCAGCAGAAACGATGAGCCAATCCACGTAAGCCCTCCTGGGGCCAGGAAGAGAGGGAACCGTTGCGGCTTTTGATCTCACCAGATTCAGCGAGGCCTAGAAAATCATCATGGCGCTGGTCTTAATCCTCCTCGATCGTATGTGGGATCGACACAACTTATAGCTAGCCCTCACGTTCAGAGATCTACAGAGGGGCAACCACAGGCAAAGGGACCCTCTGGAGGAGGGCTCACCGGAGATGTATTGTACAAGGTAGTTGTTTCAATGATCAGGCACTACCCATCTAAGCAAGGGTGTGAAACCCTGTGCTGATGCTGGGTCACTTGCATCAATCCAGGAGGATATTATGATGGACCCCCTTCAATCGACGGAAAAGAGAAAATTCCGTTTATTCGAACATCCCTGGCTTTCCCTTCTGGCTATCATCGTGGTCTCAATTTTTTCCATCTATCTGGCCGGGAGCGTGATCTTTGGCGTCCTGGGGCTGCCAGATGATGCACCTGCAGTTCGATTCGCCCAGCAAATGACATTCCATATACTAGCCAGTTTTATCTTCTTTCCCTTCGTGCTGCGCCTCCCAAAGGGGAAAAGGTCGTTCAGGCAGTATCTGGATGATATCGGGCTTAGCAGGATACGACCAACCTTTCCGCTGCTCCTGCTGGCGCTTTCATGCAGCCTCATTCTGGTGCTTTCGCAAGCTGCAGGATCGATTCTATACCGGTTGTTCGAAGGTTATTCCGTAAACGGGAGATTTATCCAGCAGACATTCGATTTGTCGAGTCTGCTTCCAACCAATTCGCCAGATCTTCTCTTGGCTTTACCCTCTGCCTTCGAAGAAGTGGCCTTTAGAGGCGTTGCGCTGACGGTTTTTCTGAGCAAGTATTCGAAACGAAAATCGATCATCTTCTCGTCGATCGGCTTTAGCCTGATGCACTTGCTTAATCTCACAACCGGACGGGAGCTGGTTTGGGTTTTGGGGCAACTCGGTTGGAGTTTCATCCTTGGCCTTTTCTATGGGTACGTATTTGTCAGGACGAAAAGCCTGATGCCCTCGATGATCGTTCACGTCATAGGAAATGCAACGTTCAATACGCTATCGGCTTATATGCTCGGTCGTGCAACCGTCGAGATGCAAATCCTGTATCAAATTATCTTCTCGTTCGGTATTCTCCCAACAACGCTCATGATCCTTTGGGCCCGACGCTTTACAGCAAGCTGGCTGGACGGGAGTTATGCTTGACCCCGGTAGGGAAACGGGATGGAGTAAAGATAGTAGATTTCGATGTAGAGCAGGGCCCAGGTGGTTCTGGCATAGGTGAGCCATTTACTTCGAATTATCATAGATTTTGGAGTACTTCCGTTCTCCCTGCTTTAGATTCACGCTACCTGATTAAGGGATCTGGAAACGTATGCGATCCTTTACCCCCTCTAGCTTGTACAGACCATCTGGGATCGGTAGACGCACGATCAGAATTAAAAGCAATCCTGCACATGCACTGGATGGACGCTGAAATCGATCGGGTTAGACCTTGATCAACCCATCAGGCGGTCGAGCAAGCGCTGGATAAGCCAGATAACCGTGGGCAGGAGGATGGCGGCAACCAGCCCGCGCAGCGCTTCCGGGCGCCAGGGCCAGGTTGGGAGCTTCTCGATCTGCGCCCGCTCCAGGTCAAGCGCGGCCAGGGCTTTTTGCCAGTCGTCGACGCGCTCCACCTGCCTGGCGGCAACCATCCGGTGAATCTCGGCCGCAGCCGAAGAGTACAGGTCTGTGTTTTTATGCAGCGCTAGCCTCTTAGACCGGTGGAGAATAAGGTGGGCGCCCCATAATGGCCAGACGAAGATTGTCAGGCTCAACGCAGCAAAGAAGATTGTCACCAGGAAGGCAGAGAGGACGTTTGTGCCTCCTGATTGGGCTGGACCCGCCAGGACTCCCCAGAGCCATCCATAGCTGTTGAGCAGCAACAGCCCGGCCGTGGCACCCGTCAGTGAGGAGAAAGCGTAGAGCGGCTCGGGTTGAAAGGGGTTGACGTCTAAATCCGCAGCCAACAACCTGCGGACGACCCTCAATTGATGAATGGTGTGATAAACCAGCACCCCGATAAAAGCCCACATCATCACGAGCGTAAACAAGAATGCGGCCAGGGATAGTGTCGATGCGCTGAGACCGAACATCTCAAGGCTTGATGCAGCTGTTCCCATTGAGGGCGAGGATTGACTGAAAGAAGCGCCGAAGAGGATGAAGTAGGCGACAACACCGCCAAAGGTTGTGATCAACGTAGGCTTTGAGGGTAAAGTGATGAGTTGATAGCGAGCCTGGCGGACCGTGGGAGAGTCACTTTTCATGACGGGTTCAAAGCGTGTCAGTGCAGCGACGGCGACTTTGTCCAGGTAGAACATCGTCCCCAGGGCGATCAAAGGTTGAAGTGCCAGGAAGATGTGCCAGGGATAGAATCCCCGCTCAGAGTAGGCTCCCAGGGTAGATTGTATGTAGATGAACGCGCCACTGTACACGACGCCCGGGCGCC
>JBFFQB010000013.1:0-43520 GCA_041573795.1 Anaerolineales bacterium | reverse complement strand
GCAAATCCGCAATGGTGCCGCCATTGTAGACTTAGTGGCTCGGCGGTACTCGGTAAATCCGCGTCTGCTCCTTGCCGTGCTTGATTACCAAAGTGAGTGGCTCAGGGTTGCAACCCCGCGGTCAGAAACGTTGGTTTACCCGATAGGCTACAACGCCTATGGTTGGGAAGGTTTATTCAGTCAGCTCTCCTGGGCTGCAGACCAATTGAATCAGGGATTCTATCGCTGGCGGGCTGGCTGGACCGGACCGTATCTGTTGCTAGATGGGCAAGTCATCAACCCTGGTCTGGGGCTAAATGCTGGGACTGTGGGGGTCCAGCAACTGTTCGCTTCATTGTACCCGGGTGAGCAGTGGCGAATTGTTGTAGCTGAAGGCGGTTTTTCAAGGTTCTTCTCAGACCTCTATGGAAATCCATTTGAGCGGCGGGTCGAACCACTGCTCCCTACTGATCTCCAGCAACCGCAGCTACAATTGCCGTTTGAGGATGGTAAGGCCTGGTCGTTCACGGGCGGTCCGCATGCAGCCTGGGGCGATTGGGGTGCCTGGGCTGCTGTCGACTTTGCTCCTCCTGGCTATGCCTATGGCTGTGTGCCCTCAAATGAGTGGGTCGTCGCAGCGGCGGACGGGGTGGTTATACGTTCGGAGGATGGCGAGGTCCTGATGGATCTTGATGGCGATGGTTTTGAACAGACTGGCTGGGTGCTGCTCTATATGCACGTTGGGAGCCACGAGCGCGTTTCTACAGGTGTCCCCATCAGGGCAGGGGATCGGCTTGGGCATCCCTCCTGTGAAGGGGGTGTAACGACCGGGACTCACTTGCATCTGGCTCGCAAGTATAATGGCGAATGGATATCAGCCGATGGATCGATGCCTTTAACCCTTGATGGGTGGGTCTCCTCAAGTGCTACTTACCCGTATGATGGCTATTTTACAAAGGACGAAGAGCAAGTTGAGGCATGTGCTTGTCGCAATGAATTCAATCAGATCAGCCGCTAAAAGGAGCTGCCCGTCACTCCTTATACCTGTTCTCCCCGCGCTGGCCTTATTGCTCGGGATGATAGCCTGCACACGTGCAGATGTCCCTCCTCCGGGCGCGATCGGTTCTGGCGATTTGCCTTCGCCCAGTCCGCCCGCAACCTCACTCACCCAGGAATCCCTTTCTGAGGCAACACAAGCAGTTGTGCTTTCAACTCCATCCGCAACGCCGCGCGCCATCCAGCCGGAACCTGTCATCTCGCCCACTTTCCCTGCAACCCCTACTTTAGCCCTTGAAGAGGCTCCTGAAACCTTGCTGTATGAAGCCGCTCCTGGGGATACGGTTCGAACAGTCGCTATCCGCTTTGGTGTAACCATCGCAGACATTACATCGCCTGATCCCTTGCCGAGCGGAGGGGGTATGATCGACCCGGGGCAGCTTCTATTGATCCCAAGCAGGTTGACAGATGTGGGACCGGGAGAATGGATGATCCCGGACAGTGAGTTGATATTTTCCCCCCATGCAACAGATTTTGACGTTGTGGATTTTGTTGCCAGCCAAGGTGGCTACTTGAATAGTTATCGCGAAATTGTAGGTTCCGTCTGGCGCACCGGACCGGAAGTCGTCGAGATCGTGGCGCGCAATAACGCTGTGAATCCACGCTTGCTGCTGGCCTTGCTGGAGTTCCAGTCAGGCTGGGTGACGGACCCTGCCGTTCCGAGCGGCGACGCTTTCAACTACCCAATGGGTCACAGTAGCCGGCAAGATATGGGACTCCAACGCCAATTAACCTGGCTGGCGAATGAGCTTGGCAATGGCTATTACGGGTGGCGGGCAGGTACGATGACGACCTTACAGTTCCGGGATGGGTCGTCGATCCGACTTTCCCCTGATTTGAATGCCGCAACGGTGGGATTGCACTATTATTTCTCGCTTGATCGCTCAGTCCCAAACTGGGAGGCAGTGATCCTGGGGGGTGCCTTCCTGGAGACATATCGCAATCTGTTTGGCGATCCGTGGTCATATGAGTACATCATCTTTGAACCCGGTGTCGAGCAACCGCCGTTGATTTTACCGTTCCTGCGCGGCAGGATTTGGGCTTTCACAGGAGGGCCGCATGGTGCCTGGGAGCGAGAGAGTGCCTGGGCGGCGTTGGATTTTGCCCCAGCTTCCAGTGAAAGTGGTTGCGTATTATCTACAGAGTGGGTTGTGGCATCTGCGCCGGGTCAGGTCATCCGGTCGGAAAACGGAACGGTTGTTATCGATCTGGATGGTGATGGCCGCGAGAATAGCGGTTGGGCGCTGCTTTATTTGCATGTCGATAAAGAGGATCGTGTGGCCGAAGGCGAATTTGTTGAAGCGGGCGACCGCCTGGGGCATCCCTCTTGTGAGGGAGGCATAGCCACCGGGACACATGTTCATATTGCTCGGAAATACAATGGGGAGTGGATCTTAGCCGATGGTCCAATTCCCTTTTCGCTCAGTGGCTGGGTCGCGCAAGCCGGCTCACGTCCTTACCAGGGAGCTTTGGTTAAAGATAGCGAAGAGATTCTTGCTTGTACCTGTGCTTCACAAGAGACATTAATAACGCGATGAGAACGAAGCGGCTTCAGCGTAATCTTCGGGGATTCCTGTTTGTTTTGATCTTTACCAGTGCCTGCGGGATGCCGGTGCAGCTTACGAGCGAGCAACAGCCTCCACTTCTCGTGCAGAGCACAGGTGAATCTACCCCTCTACCGACGCGTGGTCCCTATCCTCCTGGTGAGATCTTCGAATATATAGCTCAATCCGGTGATACTTTACCGGCCGTGGCAGCCCACTTCAACACCACCGTTACGGAGATCCGGGATGAAAATCCTGATTTACCAAGCGCCATCACTACCTTTCCGCCAGGTTTTCCCCTGCGCATTCCAGCCTATTACGTCCCCCTTACGGGGCCGACATTTAAAATACTGCCAGACAGTGAAGTCGTTTATGGCCCCACATCCTTAGGATTCGATATAGAGAATACAATTCGGCAATTTCCGGGATACTTAGCTGAGATGGAGTCATTTGCCTACAAGCGTCAGCGCAAAGCTTGGGATGTAGTTCTGGTCGTGGCAGAACGCTACTCCATTCATCCTCGTCTATTCCTGAGCCTGTTGGAGTACCGAACGAAAGCACTAAGTCTATCCAATCCGGAAGGGGATCAGCTAACCTACCCAATGGGCACACGCGATATCAGCTACCGAGGACTCTTCTGGCAACTTGTCTGGGTAGCCGAACGGCTCAATGATGGATACTATGGCTGGCGAGAGGGAACCTTATCCGAATTCACCCTTCAAGATGGCCTGGTTGTGCGACCGGATCCATGGCAAAACGCTGGCACCGTGGCGTTGCAGTATCTCTTTGCCGGATGGTATGCCACTGAGGATTTTGAGATTGCCTCCAGTCCGGAAGGCTTTGTTGAGGTGTATCGCGATCTCTGGGGAGATCCTTTTCGTCTGGAGCAAGCATTGCTCCCCGGAAGCCTGCAGCAGCCAGAATTAACGCTTCCTTTCCAACCTAACCGTGTGTGGGATTTCACCGGCGGACCGCATTTTTCTTGGGGCACCAGTCTCCCGCGAGGAGCATTAGATTTTGCACCGCCTTCCGAAGAAAGTGGTTGTGTCGTTTCAAATGAGTGGTTTACTGCTCCAGGCGATGGGATCATCGTTCGAAGTGAAGAAGCGACGGTCGTGCTTGATCTTGATGGCGATGGGTTTGAACAAACTGGATGGGTGCTCTTTTTCTTCCATGTAGGTACGGAAGGGCGAATAGCCTCCGGAACAGTGGTCGAGCAAGGAGGGCTGCTTGGCCATCCATCCTGCGAAGGCGGCCGAGCAACAGGAACACATATTCATGTCGCTAGAAAATACAACGGGGAGTGGATCTCTGCCTCCGGCCCATTAGCTTTCGTGCTGGATGGTTGGGTGGCCGCAGCGGGGACGGATGCATACGAAGGGACACTTACCAAGGGATCAAAAATTGTCCCGGCGTGCCCCTGCTCTCGTCAAGAAAACCAGATACTATACGAATTTCCCTAAAGATTGGATCGCTTGAAATCAGCAGCCGATAGGGCATGATACGCCTGTTCGGCAATACAGGCCCTCGGTTTCGTGACCCTCTGGCTCAATGCTTCAACGCAGCTATGTTTACACTTCCTTTTTCGCCGAGACAGATTCGAGGGCCGGCCTACCAACTGTCGGTGAAAGGCTTTTTACCCGGATGTTCTTTCCCAGATCAAACAACTGCTTGCCAGCCGAAGCCCGGGCGCGACGGGGTGCATCTCCGAAACGGAGTGAACGAGGCGCACCCCGGTTGAAGCGTATCACCCCGCGATCCTTTTCCTCACCGAGCGCAGCGCCTGACAATTCGAGCGCTTCGCCAGATTTCCAAGCGATAACCCCTTTACCATAGCGTTTCTGGCGCGGAAATTGCTTCAGGGTGGTGCGCTTTACGAAGCCGGTTGAAGTGATGATCAGGACTTCACTGCCTTGCATACTGCTGGCGGCACCCACGACACGATCATCCTTGTCTTGCAGTTTCATGCCATTAACACCGGCGGCGCTTAAGCCCATTGGACGCACATCTTTTTCGCTGAAACGGATCGCCTGCCCTTGCCTGCTTAAGAGGATGAGATCGGCCTTGCCTTGGGTTGTTGAGACCCAACCGAGCTCATCGCCTTTTGCGATCTTAATGCCCACAAAAGTTTTCGCCGATGGACCCGGGAGTAGCGTCACATCTGTTTTTTTCACAATACCGGATTTCGTTATAAAGGCGATGAAAGCTTGATTTTCCTTGCCGCGCAACAGCTCTCCTGCAAGGGATACCCCTCCAACCACCTCGGCTGATGCTGAGAAAGGCGTGAGTCCGCTGAGCTGCTTGCCCTGGCGGGGGTCATCTGTCTCGGGTATGGTATGGACCGGTAGAACGACCCCCTGACCATTTTTAGTGAAGAGATAGAGCGTATCGCGGGTTTTTGTGCCAATAACGAGAATGGGGGCGCCACTTCCGGACATGCGTGGAAGGCGAGCGGAGCTTGTCCGGGCGATATTGCCATTTGCTGTCAGCGTGACCCAAACTTCCTTATCCGGGGTGAGATCTGAAGCGGTGAGGACTTTGGTGCGCTTCCCTTTTTGAGTCTGGACAATCAAAGTGCGCCGGCGATCAGCATACTGCTCTTTTAGGACGCTTAACTCTTTGGCAATCAGGTTGCGCATCTTTACCTTCGACCGCAAAAGGGTTTCAAGCTCTTTGATCGTTGTGGTAACAGCCTTGTACTCCTGCTCAATCTTACGCCGCTCCAGGCTGGACAGCCGCTTTAAAGGCATGTCCAGAATTGCCTGGGCCTGTAACTCACTGAGTTTCAGGCGTTGCATCAAGCGTTTCTGCGCCTGCTCTGCATCCTTGGATGAGCGGATCATTTCAATCACATCGTCCAGGTTGGCGAGCGCTGATCGCAGGCCCTCAAGGATGTGCTGGCGCTCGCGCGCTCTGGCCAGATCATATTCACTTCGCCGACGCACAATCTCGAGACGGTGATCGAGGAAGACGCGTAGCGCCTGTTTTAGGCTGAGCATACGCGGCTCCCCATCGACGAGTGCAAGCATGATCACGCTGAAGGTTGATTGCATCGGGGTTCGTCGGTAGAGCTCGGCTAAAACCTTTTCCGGATCAGCAGCCTTGGATAGCTCCACCACAATGCGCATGCCCTCACGATCAGATTCATCACGTAAATCTGAGAGGCCGTCCATGTGACCGCTCCGAGCCAGATCTGCAATTCGCTCAATTAAGCTGGCCTTATTCGTTTGGTAAGGTAGCTCGGTGACTATGATGCGTGAACGTCCACGGCTCATATCCTCGATATGGGCACGCGCCTGGATTGTGAGTTTGCCACGCCCGCTGCCGTAGGCCGAGGCGATCGCATCGGTTTCCCCCACACCACGCAGGATAATGCCACCGGTAGGGAAATCCGGTCCTTGGATAAATGCCATGAGTTCATCGGTGCTGATATCCTCGATCTTCTTCCAATTATCGAGCATATGGATCAGTGCATCGCAAACCTCACCCATATTGTGGGGTGGGATCGAGGTCGACATACCGACGGCAATCCCCGTGGCGCCATTAACGAGCATATTAGGAGCTGCTGAAGGCAGGACGGTGGGTTCACGCAGGGAGCCATCAAAATTGTCGGCAAAGGCGACGGTATCCTTGCCTAGATCGGCCATGATCTCCATGGCAAGGTTGGTCAGCCGTGCTTCGGTATAGCGCATTGCTGCGGGGGGATCACCATCCAACGAACCAAAGTTGCCTTGTCCTTCAACGAGCAGGTATCGTGTAGCAAACGGTTGAGCCATGCGTGCCATGGCGTCATACACCGCCATATCACCATGTGGGTGAAATTTCCCCAGGACTTCGCCGACGATTCGGGCTGATTTGCGATAGGGACTGTCAGACCTTAACCCCATGGCATGCATCGCATGCAGGATGCGACGGTGGACGGGTTTGAATCCATCACGCGCATCTGGAAGGGCGCGAGCGATGATGACGCTCATGGCGTAGTCTAAATAGGACTGCTGCATCTCGGTATCGATATCGATCTGTTTGACTAGACCTACTTCCATTGGATCTGCACCTCATGGGGTAATTTGCTGGCGTCGCTATAATAAGGGAGCACAGGTTGAGCGTCAATTGAAAATACCTTCAAATGATCACGCTGATGCTGGCTTTTCTACAATTGACAGCTCGACCGGCTCGCGATAAGATTGACATAAGTTACCGGATCGGCAGCAACCGCTCCTGTAGGTGAGGAGTGGTTTTTTTATGCATGTGTCCGGATTTAGAAGGAAGTAGAAAAATACGTAATGGAATTTCGAAATTTTAACATTAGTCAGCCCATCTTACGGGCCTTAGAAGCACAAGGATTTCAACGGCCGACCCCGATCCAATCCCAGGCGATTCCTGCTGCACTTTTGGGGAGTGACATCCTGGGAAGTGCACAAACCGGTACTGGCAAGACCGTTGCCTTCCTCCTTCCCGGCATTGAGAACCTGTTGAAAGAGGCACAACTACGCGCGCCGCGCATGTTGGTGCTTGCTCCGACACGTGAATTGGTAGTGCAGATCGCAGATGAAGCAAGAAAACTGTCCCGTTATGCAAGCCTTCGCATTCTCCCGATTTATGGTGGCGATTCGATTAAAGGCCAGGTTGAGAAGTTGAAAAAAGGGACCGACTTGCTGGTTGCAACACCCGGTCGTCTGCTTGATCTTACGCGTCGGGGCCATGTCAGCTTCAAGCATATTGAGCTCTTTGTCCTGGATGAAGCGGATAGGATGCTCGACATGGGCTTTTTGCCCGACATTAAGAAGATCGTCGCTCGAATACCCAGCCAGCGGCAGACAATGCTATTTTCAGCAACACTGCCGCAAGCGATCGTCAGTCTGGCGAATCGCTTTTTGAACAATCCTTTGCGGGTTGAGATCAACACGGCGCAGCCTCCCCAGGCCATTGATCAGGTGCTTTTCCCGGTACCCAAACACCTCAAGTTGCCCCTTCTGACGGAGCTCTTGAAGTTGGAATCGGTGGAGAGCGCGTTGGTCTTTACGCGTACAAAGCAGGAAGCAGATACCATCACCCGGCAACTCCGAGACGTTGGCTTATCCGTTGGTGAGATCCATGGTGATTTTAGCCAGAAAGTTCGCACCCGATCCCTGGAAAATTTCCGCAAGGGGAAAGTGCGCATCCTGGTGGCGACAAATGTGGCCGCGCGAGGTTTAGATATCGATGGGATCACTCACGTGGTCAATTATGATGCGCCAGATGAAGCCGAGAATTATGTACACCGTATTGGGAGAACCGGGCGTGTAGATGCCACGGGAGTGGCCTGGACACTGGTTACACCGGACGATGAACCACTCATTCATTCCGTTGAGTATTTGCTCAATGCAAAGATAGAACGCAGAATGCTGGATGGTTTCGATTACGATGTTCCCACGCCCGATTGGGCCAAGCCTTCCGCACACACCATCCTCAAGCGGATCGAGCGCAATCAAGCCTCAATCGATCGTTGGAAGGCGTTGACACGCTAACAACACGCTGCTTTTTGAAAAATCCTGTTGAGACCTGAAGCGAATCGGTCGTGATGCTCTAAACCCTTGCTGGAGCTATGGCGTTGTGCTAGAATCTCTAGGAAGTTGTTCCGAGATATGAGGTAGTTCGGAAAAGTGGGCACTCCCCACTTTTCTGCATATTTAGCGAGACCGAGAAAATGAGAGAGAGTACGAAGGAAATAAGCTGATGAAGACAGAGTTTGCCCTGGCTTTCAACGAAATAACCGAACGCTTCGGTTTGCCAGCCGAGACCGTGATGGAGGCGCTTGAAGCGGCAATGGTTTCCGCCTATCGCCGCTCAGTGAATGCCTCCAGCGCCCAAATTGTCGAGGTCAAAATCAACCCTGAGGGTGGCGACGTTGAAGTCCTGGTTGAGAAGGAAGCCGTCGAAGAGGTCGAGAACGAACAGACTGAGGTCGCGCTGACACGGGCCAGAGAGTTTGATGCTGAAGCCGAGTTGGGGGACATGGTCATGGTCGAGTCGACCCCTGATGATTTTGGACGTGTCGCTGCTCAGACCGCCAAGCAGGTCATACTGCAGCGTTTGAGAGAGGCTGAGCGCGAGGCGCAATACGAAGAATTTGTCGAGCGTGAGGGCGACATGGTCCATGGTACCGTTCACTCCATCACGCCGCAAGCCGTGACGGTTGGTTTAGGTCGAGCCGAGGCGATTCTGCCACGCAACCAGCAAATTCCGGGTGAGCATTTCCGAGTGCGTGACCGCATCCGTACCTATGTTCTTGAGGTGCGGAAGTCCCCACGTGGACCTGTTATTGTTGTCTCCCGCACACACCCCCATATGCTGCGGCGCTTGCTCGAAATGGAAGTTCCCGAGATCAATCAGGGGTTGGTTGAAATTAAAGCCATCGCTCGTGAGGCCGGCAAGCGTGCCAAAGTTGCAGTTGCTGCCTTGCGGGAGGGCGTGGATCCTGTTGGAGCATGCGTTGGTTTGCGCGGCGTTCGTATCCAGTCCATCGTCCGCGATCTCAATGACGAGAAGATCGACGTCATCGAATGGAATCCAGAGCCGGCGATTTTCATCGCCAAAGCGCTGAGCCCTGCCAGGGTTTCGGGCGTATATCTGGATGATGACCCCGCGCGTGGCAAGACGGCCATGGTTGTCGTACCTGAGGATCAACTCAGCTTAGCCATCGGACGCGCAGGAGTCAACGCCCGCCTGGGTGCAAAGCTAACCAATTGGCGCATCGATATTAAGAGCCTGCCCGAAGCAGCTGCTGATTCCTTGCACCGACTACAATCAGATGGGGCTCACGCCGAGATGCTTGCGGCAGAGCAAGAGGCTATGGAACAGGTTGAAGCTATCTTGGCCAAGAAGGAAGAAGGCCGACCGGTCACTCCAGAAGAGTATCAGGTTCTTACTGGATTCGTGGATCGGGTCCAAGGCGAGATTGAATCGCAGCGGGATGAGAAACGGCTCGATCTGCTTAAGAAGTTGGAAGAAGTCCGAGCAACCTTCCCGAGTACAGCCTACCAGGTCTCCTTGGAAGAGGTTGATCTTTCCACGCGAGTGTTTAACCTGCTTTCAGAAGCAGGCTACGAGACGGCTGGTATTGTCCTGGAGACGCTCGGAATAGACGAGGATGCAATCCTTGGATTGCAGGGTGTCGGCCCTAAAGCTCTCGCGGAGCTGCGGGATACATTGACCAACTTTGAGTATCCCGAGCCCGAGCCAGAGGTTGTTGAGCTGGAGGCCGAAGCAGTTGAAGCAGCGCTTGAGGTCGAGGAAGCTGGTGCTGAGGAAGCGCCCGAGGCGGTCGCTGAGCTCCCAGAGTCAGCCGAACCTGTTGCTGAAGGACAGGAAGAGGTTGAGCCCGTGGTGGCTGAAGTGGTCGCAGACGAAGGCCTTGAAGCGGTTGAAGCTCAACCTGAGACGGTGGTCGAATCGATCGAGGAGACCTTTGAAGAGTTGATTGAGCAATTCTCCGAAGCGCTCGAAATCGATGAATTTGAAGATGAGCAAGAGCTCGAGCCAGAAGAAAAAGCGAAGCGCGAGCGAAAGAAGCGAAAAGCCAAGGTGGTGGAATACGATCCAGATCTGGACGAGATGGTCGTCCGCCGAAGGCGTAAGCGGGAAGATGATGATTGGAGCGGCAACATTTAGCCTTGGCGATGAAGCCCAAGAGAAACATCTAACCGAGTATGCATGCTGCCAGGTCCCAACCCAAACGGCGAGAACCCCAACGAACATGTGTTGGATGCCGTGAGGTTGAAGGTAAACGTTCGCTAATTCGAGTGGTACGCAGCCCGGAAGGGATCAGGATCGATCCCACAGGAAAGATGCCTGGTAGGGGTGCCTATCTACATGATCGGCATTCATGCTGGGAGAAAGCCCTCAAAGCTTCGCTAGGTCGAGCCTTGAAGGTAGAGCTGGATGAAGTCGCAATTGCGACATTGTCAGATTACATGAATAAGTTACCAGACGAGCAGAATGGCTAAGACGACGGCGATTGCCATGAGTGCATAAGCCAGGAAGCGGCTTTTTCTTCCCCCTTTCTGGCCCTCTCGCAAGCCGCGGCTGGCGAGCTCGATGTGGAGGTCTACTATGAGCGAGAACGGCCAGAAGACAATAGAAATACCCACGATCGTTACAATTCGCGATTTAGCTGTCATGATTGAGGCTAGTCCGATCGACATCATCAAGCAACTGATGGCGAACGGTGTTATGGCGAACATTAACCAACAGATCGATTTTGACACTGCCGCGATCGTGATCGGTGAATTTGGGTTTGAAGCACAACCGATGGCTTCCCTCGAGGAAGAAGCGGCTGAAGACACCTCAACAATCCCAGAATGGCGACAATTGATCGAGGATGAAGATCCAAAAGTCCTGGTTACCAGACCCCCAGTCGTGACCATCCTGGGTCATGTTGACCATGGTAAAACGACGCTCTTGGATGCTATTCGCGAAGCGAATGTTGCCGAAGGCGAAGCTGGGGGGATCACACAGCATATCGCTGCTTACCAGGTGCAACATAATAATCGCCCCATAACTTTTCTCGACACGCCCGGACACGCTGCTTTTACAGCCATGCGGGCAAGGGGGGCGCAGGGTGCCGACATCGCTGTGTTGGTCGTTGCTGCTGATGATGGCGTGATGCCGCAAACACGCGAGGCCCTCGCCCATGTTCGTGCCGCTAGGGTTCCGGTACTGGTTGCCCTGAATAAGATCGATCGGCCCAACGCTAACCCGGACAAGGTCAAACAGGAATTATCTGAGGTTGGTTTGATCCCGGATGATTGGGATGGCGATACGATGGTTGTGCCCGTCTCAGCTAAACAACGGGAAGGCATTCAAGATTTACTCGAAGCGATCCTGCTGGTAGCTGATGCCACGGAGATAAAGGCAAACCCGAAGGGCACAGTCTTGGGTACGGTGATTGAGGCCGAATTAGACAAAACAAAGGGTGTTGTGACGACCTTGCTTGTTCAGAATGGCACCCTGAAAGCTGGCGAGGTAGTTCTTGCCACGACTTCGTTGGGGAAAATTCGAGCGATGTTTGATTACCAGGGCAATCCGATTGAAGAGGCCGGCCCTTCGATGCCCGTTTCGGTTCTCGGCTTATCTGACGTCCCCGCTGCGGGTGAATTATTCACAGTTGTGGAGAGCGAACGTGATGCCCGAGCCATCGTGGCGGGGCGTGAGGAAGAGGCCAGCTTGAAGGGACGGAAAGCGACCAGTGCACAATCACTGGATCAGGTCTTCGAAGCCTTCAAGGCAGGCGAGATGCAAGAGCTCCGACTTGTGATCAAAGCGGATGTGCAGGGCTCGCTTGAACCGATCACCTCATCTCTAGAGGAGTTGAGCGCTGGGGAGATCAAGGTCAATATTCTCCATACGGGCACAGGAAACATCAGCAAGGATGATGTTATGCTCGCGGCAGCTTCAGGCGGCATTGTGCTTGGTTTTAATGTTTCCGACGACCAGGCGGCACGACTGACCGCCGAGTCGGAAGGTGTGGATATCCGCCTCTATGACATCATCTACCGCCTCACGGAGGATATTGAGAAAGCTCTCAAGGGCATGCTTGAGCCTGAAACTCGCGAGCTGGTGCTCGGGACGGCTGAGGTGCGTGCTGTCTTCCGCATTCCCAAGGTCGGCAATATCGCTGGTTGTTTTGTGCGTGAAGGTGAAATTCGGCGGAATGCTAAAATGCGAGTCCTCCGCAATGGCGAGATGCTGTTTGAAGGTTCGATCTCCTCGTTAAAGCACGAGAAAGATGATGTGCGCGAGGTTCGCGAAGGATTCGAGTGCGGGATTGGACTGCGCGGCTTCAATGAATTCGAAGAAGGCGATCGGCTAGAGTGTTACATAGAGGAAACCGTTCCTGTTGCGTAAGGAGCGAAAATGGCCAGTACAGCGCGTGCCCGTAAAGTAGCTGAACGAATACGTGAGGAGCTTGCAGCCATCCTGCTCGAGCAGGTCTCTGATCCTCGCTTACAAATGATCACAATCACAGATGTAGACGTGGATCGAGAATTGGCTTTTGCTTCGATTTATGTCACGGCGATGGGCGACGACGAACGTGTACAGGAAGTGATTGAAGGTCTCGAGGCCGCTCAAGGGTTCTTGCGTCGAGAATTAGCCAACCGCATTGCCATGCGGTCTTTTCCACAACTACGGTTCCAGTGGGATGCCTCCTACCAGCAGGGAACTCGCATTGATCAATTGCTCGATCAATTGCGGTCTGAACGGGGCGAAGCTCCGGGAGAGCCTGGTGACAACGACTGAAATCGGACAGATACAAGCGGCGATTCACAAATCCCAGGCGCCTCTGATTCTTTCCCACGAACGACCAGATGGAGATGCGGTTGGCTCACTGCTGGCGATGGGCCTGGCTTTGAAGAGTCTGGGGAAACAACCCACAATGGCAATGGTGGAAGGCATCCCTTCCCGCTTTAAATTCCTTCTCGGGGCTGAGGACGTTCAAAAGGTACTACCCCAGGATTATGACCTGGTCATCGTCCTTGATTGTTCGGACATGGAACGGATCGGTTTTAATCTGGAAACAAAACCCGATATCAATATTGATCACCATCCTACGAATGAGGAATTTGCAACAGTTAACCTGGTCGAGCACAAAGCAGCGGCGACGACAGAGTTACTTTACCATTTGTTCAAGGAGATCGATCTTCCCCTTAACCCGGGGATACGGGATGCGCTCATGCTTGGACTGATCACCGATACGATCGGTTTCAGGACACCGAGTGTGCATCCCGATTTCTTTAGGATCGTAGCCGACCTGCTTGACGAGGGTGCACAACTCGTGGAGTTGTACGAGCGGGCTCTCAATCAGCGCTCATTCATCGCTGCCCGCTATTGGGGTCGTGGATTGGCGCATCTCAAACGCCAGGGTGACATGTTATGGACTGAGCTTTCACTCAAAGATCGCAAGGCAATAGATTATCCAGGCGATGACGACGCTGACCTCGTCAATCTGCTGACAACGATTGAATCTCCGAAAATTGTGCTCATCTTTGTGGAACAGGAAGAGAAGCGAGTCAAGGTCAGTTGGAGATCGAAACTGGGATTCAATGTCGCTGCAGTCGCCGCTTCGTTTGGAGGGGGTGGTCATGAACAGGCTGCAGGTGCGATGATCGAGGGTACGCTGGAAGATGTGAAAAGCCGCGTCCTGGCAGCAACACAGAAACTCCTTGAGCCTGCCTCGAAGGAGCGCAAATGAAGACCTTCGGTTTGATGCTGGTTGACAAACCAGCAGGGCCGAGTTCTCATAAAGTTGTGAGTATCGTCCGTCAGGGCACCGGTGTGCGCAAAGTCGGTCATGCCGGGACCCTCGATCCACGTGCCACCGGTGTACTCGTCCTTTGCATGGGGGCGGCGACTCGCTTGAGCGAGTTCTTGTCAACAGCCTCCAAGCGCTATGAAGCCCTCATCCGCTTTGGGACGAGCACTGAAACCTACGATGCTGAAGGTGATGCAATTCGGGTAACGCACACGGCACCAGGTGAAGATGAAATTCGTGCAATCCTCCCGCAGTTCATGGGTGAGATTGAGCAAACGCCACCCCCCTACAGCGCTATTAAGGTAAAAGGTAAGAAAGCCTACGAACTGGCCCGTAAGGGCGAGCAGGTCGAGCTTGAACCACGCAATATCTCGATTTACCAGCTCGATTTCCTCCAGTACAACCCGCCAGATCTGACCATCAGCGTAGAGTGTTCGGCCGGCACTTATATCCGGTCGCTGGCCCACGATTTCGGTGAAGCGCTGAATGTGGGTGCCCACCTGGCGAATTTGCGCCGGGTTAAGTCGGGCCCTTTCACGTTAGACGACTGCGTTTCCCTTTCGCAGTTGGAACAGAGCTTTCGCTCCGGTGATTGGGAGGCTTTTATACGGCCTGCCGCCGAAGCCTTACCAGACCTGCCGGTCGTGCAGGTGTCAGGGAAGTTGCTTGACGATTTGCGCAATGGAAGGCGCATCCAAGCAGAAGGCCCCGTGGAAGGGATGGCGCGGGCGATCGGCCCGGACGGGGATCTCGTTGCCATCCTGCAGGCAACAGAAGATGCGTCTTTATGGCACCCGAAGAAAGTATTTGGCCGCTAGGATCCTACAATGCAGCATCTACGTCATCTCGATCAACTCTCCCTCGAAAACTGCGCTCTCACAATCGGATCGTTTGATGGTGTCCATAAAGGCCACCAGGCGCTGGTGGATCAATTGGTGCAGTCAGCTCGTGCAGGTAGCGGCGTTGCGGTTGTTCTGACGTTCTACCCCCACCCGTCGGTGGTTCTACGTGGTCGCAAACCCGCTTTCTATATCAACACACCGGATGAAAAGGCACAGTTGTTGGGCGAGCTGGGTGTGGACATCGTTGTAACCCATCCCTTTGATCTTGCGATGTCGAAAGTTTCCGCTGAAGACTTTCTTGATCATCTCGAGGCGCGCTGTCACTTTCGAGATCTCTGGGTCGGGGAAGATTTTGCTCTCGGTCATAATCGGCGCGGCGATCGGTTTTTCCTACAGGCAGAAGCGAAAGAACGTGGCTTCAGGCTTCACACATTGAAACCTGTGCTTGTTGGCGGCGAGATTGTGAGCTCGACCCGGGTGAGGGAAGCTTTGCGCTCCGGTGATGTTGCCAGGGTTGAACAATATCTTGGACGGAAGTTTGTAATTCCTGGTGTGGTAAAACCCGGCGCTGGGCGAGGTCGAGATCTCGGCTTCCCGACGGCCAACTTGGAGGTCTGGGATGAGCGTGCTTTTCCACGCCGAGGAGTCTATGTCTGCATGGCCGAAGTTGGTGGTCAAAGCTGGAAAGCCGTCACGAATATCGGGGTTCGACCAACCTTTGACAATGACGAAGCGGTGCCAGTCATTGAAGCGCATCTCCTGGGTTTCGATGGGGAGATTTATGGGAAAGAAATGCGACTTTCCTTCGTCGCCCGTCTCCGGGACGAACGCCGCTTCGCCAATCCTGAAGCGTTAATTGCGCGTGTAAAGCTCGACATTGAAAGGGCCGAAGAAATCCTTGATGGCAGGTAGGAGTGGAGGTATGAGCGAGGCATATCGAAGGCGAATTTATCTCTTAGAGCCAAAGCGGTACAGCCCGGAAACAATAGCGGTGGCCTTTGCAAAAACCTCGAGGTCGCCGCTCTCCTTTGACGTGATCGCCGATGAGCTTACCGAGGTGCAGTCGGCCGAGTTTCATGAAAAGTGGGTCGTCGGATATGGACATGCGTCCGTGGCAGAACATGCCGTCTTACATATCGCCTTAGAAAATATCTCGCGCCTAGCAATCGAATGCATTGAATCGAACAGACTCGCCTCCTACACCGAAAAATCGACCCGCTACCAGAAATGGGATCTAAAAAGCTACTTTACGCCTCCAGAAGTCATCGGGACTGAGTTCGAGAAGTTGTACGCCGAAACCTGTGATCATCTCTTTCAAACCTACCAGGAGTCGCTGGGACCTGTGCGCAAGGTTATTCAAGACCAGGTCCCCCGGCGCGAGAATGAGACCGATGAACGCTGGGATGGACGTATTCGCTCACGCTATGTCGATGTGTGCCGCTTTATCCTGCCATCGGCCGCGCTGGCCAATGTGGGCATGACGGCCAATGCGCGTGTGCTCGAGCATGCCATTCGCAAAATGCTTTCGCATCCGCTCGAAGAAGTGCGTTTGATCGGAGAAGAAGTACGGGAAGTTGCACAAAACGAAACGCCCACGCTGGTGAAATATGCTGACCGGGTGCCATATATGATCGACGTTCAAAAGCAAATGGCTGCTATGGCTTTAGAGATCGACACGCAGTTAGATCAGGCTGATGTTCGTCTGATCGATTATGACGAGGAGGGGGAAAAGAAGGTTCTGGCAGCTGCCTTGTTTAGCCAGGGGGGAAGCAGCTATGCGGTAGTCAAGAATTATGTAGATGGATTGGATGATCAGCAGCGGGAGGCGGTGGTGGAAGCGCTCCTCGGTGGGTTAGGCCGGTTTGATGTACCGCCGCGTGAACTTGAACATGCCGTTTACACCTTCGAAGCCGTTATGGATCAAGGGGCGTATTTCGAATTCAAACGGCATCGCATCATGACTCAGAGCCCTCAGCCACTGCGCGGCGATCTTGGGTATGCTGTTCCCAGGTTAATCGTGGATGCGAATTTTGAAGGGGTCTACCGTGAGGCGATGGAGCGGGCAAGGGATGCTAACTTGCAAATCGCAGCCTGGAACCCACACGTGGCAGCTTATCTGGTGCCCAACGCCTTTAACCGGCGAGTGTTGATGACGCTCAACCTGCGTCAGCTCTACCATTTCTGTGAGCTGCGTTCTGCCGCTAATGCGCATTTCTCCATCCGACGTGTGGCGCTGCAGATGGCGGAGATTGTCAAGCAGACTCATCCAGGGCTGGCGAAATTCCTGCGCTTACCAAAAGACGTCGATTGGCGCACGATCGAGACCAACTATTTCATGCAAGTCTAAGCCCCGAGATCAACCTGGTATCCATTGATGCTCACGAATGGATCATAAGCTAGAACAATCCCCTGCAAACGGGAGGCTCCCGATCATCCCCTGCTGGGGCTAGACCCGTCCTAAACCCGGTGCAGCTGCACCGACCAGAACGACTCGATTTCCAAACACCTTTGTGCCCTGCTCCATATCGTAGTGGGCCTGACCAAGATTCTTGAAGGCGTACACATCCCCAAGACAGGGATCAATGGCCTTTGTGCATACGAGTTGATTGAAGGCCTTGGCTTGCTCGTCATTCGTTCCATGTGATCCCTGTAGACGTTTTTGGCGCACCCAGTGATAGCGTAAATCAACCATGGCAGAATATCCGCTTGTGCCTGCACATATGACCACCATACCGCCGGCTTCGCAAACAAATATGCTTGTAGGAATCGTGCTTTCCCCCGGGTGTTCAAAGACGATATCGGGGTTGCGCTTCTCGCCCAGCACGTCCCAAATCGCTTTCCCAAATGCGCGGCATCCCTTCGTCCATTCCTGCTGGCCCTGGCTATCTTGCCAGTGCGGTGGGATCCCCCAATGAGTAAAGTTCTTTCGATTGATATATCCCTCCGCGCCTATACCCAGGCAGTATTTACCTCTTTCATCGTCAGAAACGACTGCCACAGCCCTGGCGCCATGCACACTGGCAAGTTGGATCGCCTGGCTGCCTAATCCACCTGAACCTCCCCAGACTAAGACCACATCCCCTTTCTTCAGGACGTTTCCCTCCCAGCCAAATAGCATCCGGTAAGCTGTGGTCCCGACTAAAGTGGGTGCAGCTGCTTCCTCCCAGGTTAGGTGCTTGGCTTTTGGCAGTACAGCGTGGGCCTGGGCAACACAGAATTGACCAAAGGAACCAAAGTTTGTGTTGTATCCCCAAATCCTTGCAGACGGAGCAATCATTGGATCTTTGCCCGCCTTTATCCATGGATCGTTCAGATCCCAGTATCCATGATGTACAACGACCTCATCGCCAACGCTGATGTTATTAACATCCTGGCCAATAGCGTACACAATCCCAGCGACATCACTACCGCCGATATGGAAATCGTGGCTTTCACCCATTTTCTGACGGACGGCAATCACATCGATGGGAATGCCCCGGGCAGCCCAGACATTGTTAAAATTTACCCCTGCTGCCATTACCCCGATCAGCACCTCGTGCGCCTTGATTTTCGGGACATCAACCTCTTCGATCTGGAAGGCATGACGCGGATCGCCGAATCGATCCTGGCGGATGACCTGTGCAAACATTTTTTTTGGTACTTCGCCCAGCGCAGGCAAGGAACCGATTTCTATCGTCTCGCTCATCTCTTGGAGATCTCCTTTCGAACGTTCTTGATCAAACCCAATGGTTTGAGAAAATATTACGGATAGCGGTCGTCCTATCGAATAGTCCCCCTTAAAGGGGCTTGTGACTTCTCTCAGGCTCTATTAAAGCTCGCATGGCATACTGAGGCTGCGTTTAAACTCACTGCGACGTCGTTCCTCATCCATCGAAGCTTCCTGACCTATGAGATACATTCACTTTTTAACCCTCTTCCTATCTACGGGTGAGTCAGGAATGATCGATCCTCCCATTATGAGTAGTGTTTCCCCTTATCAAACAGCGTCGAAGGAATGAGAAAGTGGAATGCCACGCTATTCTTGCGTCCTCTTGAAACGGTCAGCGATGTTTCTCGCGCCTCAGTCATGATCGGTCCAGTACAGATGGGTGTCATCATTGGTTGAATACTAGGTCAAGCGTAAAAACATTATGGGCAAAGATGAATTTGACCTACCCTTACCGTCCCAATAGGATCTGCGTATTGGTGACAAAGGACAGTCTTGCACCAGTGGTTTATAACGTGAGAGGATCAATCCACATCGTGAACCGTTTGTTGATTTGTGCACTCGATTGGAGTGCACGGTATTGACGCTTTCACTGGTAGAGAAACCACAAAAAACCATACGTGAGAGCGAACTGTCCCAGATGGTAAGTCATCATGGTCAAGGCTTGATTTCGAGGGGTCTCTTCAAGAAAATAATTGGAGAATAAAAGCAAATTAGAGCTGAAGAACAGGATGGCTCCGATGGCTGTGGGCCAGGCGGCAATGGGGGTCCAAATTGGTCGGAAGAGTGTACTTATTGCGGTACTGGTCATACTGGCCAGAGCCAGTGCGTAAATGCTTACTCCCACTGCAAGATCGGTGTCTCCTGTTTTGCGGATGGCGCCGAGGATGTTTCTAAAGAAAAGGATTGTGGGGATCAAAGTCAGGATGAAGATCGCCAAAAAGACGGCCGGGATATTCAGCGGTAGATTATAGGCCACGATGAAGGCGATATACGCCAGGATGAAGGCCATGCCTCCCTTGATCAGTTGATAGCCCTGCATCAGCAGAAAGACATCACCCACAAGACTAAAACAAAGTGCCAGCGTGAACCAGGTAATTTGAGGGTTGCTGACTAATGGGGCCGATGTCGAGAACCATAGCACAAGGGCAAGCAGCGCCCCAGGCTTGGTAACCCAACGTACAGTGGCAGCATGGCGTGTCGTGGCGATCCAATCGGCGACTGCGAGAAGAATGCCAACAAAGAAGAAGAAGGGCATAATTTTATTTCTCCCGTAGCGCTCGGCGCAGCAGCACAGCACCACCGATGACGGCAATCGCAGCGAAAGAAAACCATTGAATGGCATAACTTAGGTGCGGCCCGTTGGAGAGGTCGGGCTGGAAGTCGGGCACTGGCTGGGGAACAATTGTCGCTTGAAGCTGAGTAAGGGCGATGTATTGGTCATGAAGTGGAAAGGGCATTTGTCCCTGAATGCCTTCGATATCGATCACTCGCCAAGTTCTTAAGGGGGCCTCTCCTGCTGCCGGGATGGGATCGGCGAGAAATGCCCAGCGCGGCTGTGATTGGCCAGGCAGCAACACACCCTCAAGAGTCACAGCCTCAGTAGTAGCATATGGATCCAGCGCAAGAGCGGAGCCGGCATCGTATGGTATCCAACCTCGATCCACAAGAACGACAAGGCCATTTTCGGCCTGTAACGGCGTGACAAGGTGAAACCCGGTGACCTCATTGAGCGATCGATTCTGGAGTAAGATCTCGTGCTCTTGAAGGAACTTGCCCGTAACGGTTACCCGCTGATAGTCCGCTCCTTGAGCTGAAAACGGCCGCAAAGGAGCCTCTAATTGATTCGTGATCGCTGTATTTCGATCAAGCCTTTGCTGTAAGCGCGCCAATTGCCAGAATCCCAGACGTGCACAGATAAGGCTCGAAGCCAGGAGCAGCCCGATCAGGAGCCAATCGCGTCGACGCAAGCCACTCATTATTCTTTTTGTGGAGGATTGAATCGGGCGTTAATTCGATCAGCCAGTTTCTGAGCCCGCTGCGATGCCAGTCCGGAGTATGTGGTTGGGTCGAGCAGTTCCTTGATGCGAGCAGGTTGAAGGTGCTTGAGGATCTTTTGATCCTTGGCGACGAGGTCGATCAGCGGGTTGGGTCGACCTTTCTGCAACGCCTTCAAGGCGGTCATACTATGTTTGCGAAGCCTTTCGTGGATGACCTGCCGATTTCCTCCCGCTTGAACGGCCAGAGTCAACACGCGCTCCAGGGAAATGAAAGGACCGTGTCGTTCGAGCTGCTGCGAGATGGCTTGCTCGTCGATGGTGAATCCTTCGACGATCCGATGCAGGCTGATCAGCATTTCATCTGATGCCAGGAAAATTTCAGGGAACATGGACCGTCGGTTGGCGGAATCGTCTAACGTCCTTTCAAGCAGGCTGCTGGCGGCATTATCCCAGGCAACCTGGGTCCAGGCTGATACCTGGCGGGCGAGCGAACAGATTTTCTCAGCCGTAATAGGGTTGCGTTTGAAAGGCATGGCGCTCGAGCCGACCTGTTCGGATCCAAAAGGTTCTTGCAAAGCCGCAAAACCGGGAGACTGCATCAAGCGAAAATCAGAAGCGGTTTTATGGAGAGAAGCTCCCAGTCCCCCCAGAGCACTCACGAGGTCATACTCCTGGCTGCGGGGATAGATTTGGCTTGTGATGAGATGGGCTTCAAAACCCAGCGATTGCATCACTGTAGCCTCGAGCATCTCGGGGGTAACGTCGTTATCTGCGAGCATGTCTGTGAAGGGTCCGGCTGTACCCACGGGACCACGAATGCCCTTACCCCGCAGTAATTTATGCAGGCGCAGCAAGGCTTCGAAGTGATAGAGCAGATCCTGGGCATACGACGCCAGCCTGTAGCCCAAGGTTGTCGGTTCGGCGGGCTGCAAGTGGGTGTAGCCCAAGATGGGCAGCTCGCACGTTTCTTCAATTCGTTTTGCAAAGGCCAAGAGTAACGCACGCAAGCGGTCCAGGAGGATTGCCAACGCGGCTTTTTGTCGCATGACTTCGGCGTTATCCTGCACATCGGCCGAGGTTAATCCCCAGTGAAGCACACCACCACCAGAGGGGCATTGCTCGGCGAACGTGCGCAGTTCAGCCACCAGATCGTGCCCGATCTCTTCTTCAATTTCGGCAGCGCGCTTCAAATCGATATTTTCTTCCTGGCTACGAATATCATCCATTTGTTCCGCGCTGACGAGCCCAGCAGCACTCTGGGTCTCGGCGACACTAACCCATACCCGTCGCCAGGCGCGCCGCTTGGCAACTTCAGACCAAATTGAGCGCATTTCATTCGATCCATAACGGTTTGTAAAGGGTGATTGGAAGCTCATATGATCCCCGGTCTATTCCTTGAGCTCAAGGCTCACTTCGTACGATCCAGGCGTTCTTGGGCTAGCTGAAGATATTCGTCGTGGATGTCATAGCCAACGTAGCGACGATCGAGGCGTTTGGCGGCCACGCAAGTTGTTCCCGAACCACAGAATGGATCGAGCACGACATCGCCCGCGAAAGTGTAAAGCTGGATCAATCTGCGGGGAAGTTCTTCTGGGAAGGGAGCCGGATGCCCGATTTTTCGGGCCGACACTGCCGGAAAGGACCAGACGCTCTTAGTAAGTTCGAGAAAATCGTCCCGCTCGATGGTGCTGTCCCCGGGATCGACCCGGCGCGAGAAGGATTCCTTTGAAAATACCAGGATGTACTCATGCACATCGCGCAGGACTGGATTGACCGCTGACAGCCAGGTGCCCCAGGCTGTTGAAGAACTGGCGCTGCTGCCCTTATCCCAGATGATCTCGCCTCGCATAACAAAGCCGATATCGAGCATATCTTCGATGATGAAGGCATGCAGCGGAAGATAGGGCTTTCGACCCAAATTGGCGATATTGATACACGCCCTGCCCCCAGTAACTAAGACCCGGTAGGTCTCGAGAAAGGTATTGCGCAGCATTTGACGATATTCAGCGATGCTTAAATCCTGGTCGTAATCTTTTTGGGCGTTATAGGGAGGAGAGGTCACCATGAGATGCACAGAATAATCTGGCAACTGATGCATATCTTCTGAGCTTTGGGTGAATAAGCGGTTCAAATGTTCGGATGGGATCGATTGCGATCTGGCGTCTTTCGGCTCTTTGAACGACTCGCCGTCATACATTCGACTGCTGTAGAAATGGGAAGAATCGTGACTTTCACGACCTGGGGCTCCGAAAGAGCTGGTGGAGGTAGACCTCCGCTTTTGCTGGGTCACCGTTCCCCTTTCAATGGAGCGTCACCTTCCTGAGGACTGCGTAAGTAGCCAAAGCGCTGCAGCGCATGGGGATCGTTACGCCAATTGGAAAGCACCTTCACACGAAGTTCAAGGAAGATCTTGCGATCGAGCATCTCTTCCATGGCTTTGCGGGCATGGGTGCCGATCTTTTTCAACATGGATCCGCCTTTGCCGATGACAATCCCCTTCTGTGAATCTCGTTCCACAAACAGTGTTGCTTCGATATAGGCACCCTGCTCACCACGTTCCTTGAAGGAGTCGATGCGGATGGCGACCGCATGGGGCACTTCATCGCGCAGGTATTCCAGAGCTGCCGCCCGGATGAGATCGGCGGCGATATCACGCTCATAAGTCAAGGTGATCTCATCTTCAGGGTAAAGCCGAGGGCCCTGCGGTAAAAGTCCTTTCAATTCTGCGACCAGTGCATCGAGCCCCTCGCCATGCAGGGCGGAGATACGCAGAGCAGGGATCTCGGGGAGCAGGCTTCGATAAGCGCCGATTCGTTGCGAGGCTTTCTCTGCGGGTACCAGATCTACCTTGTTGAGCGCGATGAGGTGGGGCTTGGGTTCTTGCAGATTGCGAAGATGGGCAGCGACCTGCTCGTCTTCACCGCTGGGGGGAAACTCCAGATCAAATATGACCAGGATGACATCGGCGTTTTCGAGCCCCTGCATGGCTTCCAGGTTGAGCTGTTCACCCAACTTATGTTGAGGTTGATGCAGCCCCGGGGTATCGACGAAGATCAGTTGTGCATCTGGCAGTGTAAGAATACCCAATTGGGTTTTCCGCGTCATCTGAGGGCGTGGTGACACCGCTGCGATTGGTTGTTTGAGCAGTTGATTGAGTAGCGTTGATTTTCCAACGTTGGGTTTTCCAGCCAGGGCGATAAACCCCGAGCGGTGCCCCTCTGGTGCTTCGAATGGGTCCATCACCTAATTGTGGTGGTTTGATCGTGGACTGTCAAGCAGGGTGTCGGCCGGATTTGTTGACATGCTGAATCGCAAGCGCTATGATGGCACGACATAACGCTTTGGAGATTTCTATCGTGGCCAGGATCGCATATATGTTTCTGATCCTTCTCGGCAGCACCCTTTCAGCCTGTGCTTCTTCCAATCCTGAAGTGCTACGAGTGGCAACAACCACGAGCACGTATGACTCGGGCTTACTGGATGCGATTATTCCGGAATTTGAGCAAGAGTATGCGGTGGAGGTGGAAATTGTAGCCGTGGGGACGGGGCAGGCGATTGCACTCGGGGAAAGGGGAGATACCGATGTTATCCTCGTTCATGCACGCGAGCGCGAGGATGCCTTCGTTGCGCAGGGCTACGGCACACAGCGCTTCGCTGTGATGTACAACGATTTCATCCTCGTGGGACCTGTGGCTGACCCGGCGGGGATCCAGGGCTTGCCGTTGGCAACCGAAGCGTTGAAACAGATCGCCGTTAAGGAAGCCAGCTTTGCTTCCCGCGGCGATGATTCGGGCACCCATACACGCGAGCTGGAGCTGTGGGCGGCAGCAGGCATTATGCCCGAGGCTGCCGCAGATTGGTACAGCGCTCTAGGGCAAGGCATGGGCGCGACCTTGCAGTTTGCCCAAGAAAGCGGCGCTTACACCATCAGTGACCGTGGCACCTTCCTTGCGCTTGAGGAGGGATTGGGCGACCTGGAGATTATGGTTGGTGGTCAATCAATCGACAGGAACACGGATCCGGCTTTGCGCAATTCGTATGGTGTCATACCCGTGAATCCGGAGCGGCATGGCGATACTGCATCCAGATTGGCTGCGCAATTTGTGGATTGGATCACCTCACCAGCGGTCCAAAGTGAGATTGAAGAATTTGGCAGGGAAAGATTTGGTCAACCACTTTTTTACCCTGATTCCCAAGCGTGGCGAGAATCTGGCAGGTGAACCGGTTCCAACTTGGTGTTATAAGCAGTGATGACTCCCTTCCTTGAAATTATCCTGTTGACCTTGCGCGTAAGTGGAATTGCCCTCGCTTGCGCAACGGTTTTGGGTGTACCTCTCGGTGCCTTGCTTGGGCTTACCCAATTTCGAGCGCGCCCATTCCTTGTAGGACTCGTGTATACAGGAATGGGGCTTCCGCCCGTTGTCGTCGGTCTGGCGGTATATCTTTCGCTGTCGCGTAGTGGGCCGCTGGGAGAGTTGGGATGGCTATTTACACCGGCAGCGATGATCCTGGCGCAGACGATCATCGCACTTCCGCTGATTATCGGCATAAGTATGACGGCCGTGGATGCGATTGATCCAGCAGTGCGGCTTCAATTACGCTCCTTAGGGACTTCTCGTAGCCAGGAAATCTTCGGTATGCTGCTGGAGGCACGGGTAGGCGTCCTGGCGAGTGTGGTTGCAGGTTTTGGCGGGATCATCTCTGAAGTTGGCGCAGCCATGTTGGTTGGTGGAAACATTGAGGCTAAAACGCGCATTCTGAGCACCGCCATCGTATTAGAGACTCGTCGCGGGAATTTCGGTTTTGGTTTAGCCCTCGGTGGTGTTCTGCTGAGCCTGGCATTTAGTGTAAATTATCTTTTGATGCGCCTTGAAGGGGGTAGGAGAGGGCGTATATGAGTTCCCCAATCTACTCGCTTCGCTCCATCAAGAAAAAATATGACTTGAAATTCTCCCTTAACATTGAATCGCTTGACATCCCGCGCGGCGGAATCTTTGCCTTGTTAGGACCGAATGGGGCAGGCAAATCAACCCTTTTGCGATTACTCCATTTCCTTGAGCCGGTCGAGAAGGGGGAGATCCGATTTGACGGGAGTGTTGTTTCCTATCCGCCTGCAGTAGCGCTACGGCGACGCATCGCAATGGTGTTTCAAAAACCTGTTATGCTCTCAGGCAGCGTGCGCCATAATATTCTTTATGGCATGCGTCTTCGCCGGCAAATAGATCCGGAAAGAAGTCAATCGCTCATGCAGGCTTTGGATTTAGATCACCTCGCAGACCAACCAGCGAAGACACTCTCTGGTGGTGAAGCACAAAGGGTAGCGCTTGCCCGTGCATTGGCGACCAATCCTGATATATTATTGCTCGATGAACCGACGGCGAATCTCGACCCGTATAATATTGGCATAATCGAGCATATAATTAAACACGCTGCAGGCCCCGAAAGACTGTGTACGATCCTGGTTACTCACGATGTTTTTCAAGTCCGCCGCCTCGCCGACACAGCAGCATTTTTCGTAGGAGGGCAGCTCATCGAAGTGGGAGAAGTCGACAGTTTCTTTAACCACCCGGTAGACCCTCGTACCAGGGCGTACTTACAGGGAGAGCTCGTGGGATAACAAGAAGGAGCAATGTATGAGCATCTTCTCGCGTAAGAAACACAATCGTTTTCTTGAGTTGATCATCAAACAAGCCGAGTATACGGTTGAAGCCATGCAAAAATTACTTGAGTATGTACGCGAACCAAGCTCTGAGCTTGCGCAAGAAGTCACGGCGATTGAAAAGCAAGCTGATGAGGTCCGGCGCGTACTCATCGATGAACTCAACCGCACGTTTGTCACCCCAATCGATCGTGAAGATATTTTCGCCCTATCTCTGACAATTGATGATGTGCTGGATTACGCCGACACAACTGTCGAGGAAATGCATATGCTGCGGGTTTCTCCCAATGCATACATGGAGCGTATGGTTTCACTGTTGACGGATGCTGCCCGCGAGATCTACATGGGGGTAATGCGTCTGGAATCCCATCCCAATGTAGCCAACGATCATGCTGTGCGTGCTAAGGCTTTGGAGAACCGCATGGAATCGGTTTACCGAGAGGCGATAGCCGATCTATTCGCTATGCCGCGTGACATCGATCATGTTGTTGAAATGTTAAAATTGCGGGAAATCTACCGTCATTTATCCAACGCAGCTGATCGGGGGGATCAAGCCGCGAATGTCCTTGGCGATATCGTCGTCAAAAAAATGTGATAAAGGATCATCTTGCGGCATTACCCGCCGAAGGTTGCACAACCTGCGGCGTTTTGTTTTCATGCGTCCTTCAGATGATTATTTCGCCGCCAGCTTCTCTGCCAGGCGGTCGAGTTTATTGCCGACTTCACGGTATTGGATTTTAGAGATCCCCAACTTTTGGCGAATCGCATCCTTATCCTCGCCGCTGAGGTAATCGTTAAGCGCACTGCTCCATCGACACATGTCAAAGGAAATGTGCTTTTCAAGCCCCGCCAGCTCCCCAATTTCTTCAAGCAAGTACTCTAAACGTCGGGGCGACCACGGGAACAAGCGATCGGTCACTTCGTATTGTTTTATATATTCTCGATAGGCTTCGACCCACGCAGATGAGAGTGGGATCTTTCGTTCCTTATAGCGCTTACTCACATCGCCGTAGCGCACAAAAAGAATGGGCCCTTCAACAGATTCCAGGTCAATGTGGTTCTTGTGAATATTCAAGCATTCGCCTTTTTTAATGCCAGTATCGAGCAGCAGGCGTAGGAGGATATAAAGGCGCGCATCGCCTGGGTCGGCATGGCGAGCGTCATTTGCCACCTGCAGCGCGGCTTCCTGTTCTTCCGCCGAGAGCACTTCCGGAAGGGGGCTGAGCACGGATTGTTGCGGGATGGCGGCAGCGGGATCAATGGTCAGGATGCCGTTTTCGTTCAACCAACGGTAGAAGGATTTGATAGAGGTGATACGGCGTGCGTATGTTTTTGGGCTGCAAGATACACCACGCCGATTGAGCATCCAATCTAAGAATTTCTTTAAATCATTGGTGCTGATCTGATCGAGCGGTTGACCTGAACCGACATATTTGCCCACCAATCGCAAATCGCCGGTGAAGGCTTTGACCGTGTGGATCGAGCGGCCTTCGGCTTCAAGGGCCTCCGCCCATACCTGGATGGCGGCGCTCAGGCTGCTGCTCGATCGAAGCCCGGGTGTCTTCTCAGATTGGGGTTCTTGCTTTGTAGTGCTGTAAGAAAAAAGCGGCAGATCTTCGAAACCATTCTCCATCCCATGATCCTCCAAAGTCTGTTTTCGCATAGCCACGCAGGCGAGGGTTGATCGTAGACTCCTTCGGATTAAAAGTCAACATTTACTCAGTCGGGAAAGAGAGCTTGAGGCGTTGCAATTTATTGGGGAGAATTGAAATTCTCGAGCAACATCGCTTCGATGGGTTCCCATTTGGGCAGAACAACAGAGGCGCCACTGTAGGGGACACGCCATAGTTCACCCATCTCTAATCCGATCTCGAGGCGTTTGATCTGAGATGGGTCCGTGGATAGCTTCGCAGCAAGGGGCAGCAGCGGCAGGATATCGTCAATCTGCATATCGGTTTCCACCATTGTGCGGAATTGAGTATAGAGTTCTGGGGTTCGCGCTAAACCGTCGAGTGAGAGCACACGGTTGAAGATCGCCAGGACCACTTCCTGCTGACGCCGCATGCGATCGAAGTCTCCAGTGACGTGGCGCATACGGACATAACAGAGAGCAGTAAAACCGTCCATATGGTAGGTTCCTTCACCATAGCGCCAGTAGATACCCCCACATTCATCTCGTAGGCCTGCACCTACTTGAACGTCGATCCCTCCCAGTGTATCGATGGCCTGCGTGAACCCCCAGAAGTTGACTCTCACCCAGTGATCTACTTCCAACCCAAAGTTATAGAGCAGCGTTTGTGCAACTCGTTGTGGGCCTCCATTAGCATCGGCTGTATTGATGCGATCCATACGCCAACCCGGGATGAAGACGTAAAGGTCACGTGGAAAGGAAAGCAACGTAGCCGTACCAGCCTGCGGATCGAGCGATAGCAACATCATCGTATCGGTACGATGCCCATACTCATAGGGGCGCTGATCGGATCCTAGAATGATGATATTGATCGTGCCGTCGGGAACTTTAAGCGGCGCCATCGGTCTTCGGATCTCGATCGCAGAAGGCTCAACTGGAGCGGGGAAATCCCCCCAAGGCTCAACCGATGTCGGTGTTGGCAGGGGTGTGGCGGAAGCCGCCGGGGGAGGAGGCGGTGTAATCGTAGGCTCAAGCGGGCCAAAGGGCGTTGCCGTTGCTGTAGCTGCTGGATCGATCGTCGCCATCACATAATCATCTGCTGGCATAGCGGACATCAAGAATCCGGCAACGTTGGTGCATGCCCCGATCAAGAATATGAAGATAACGAAGGTCGCAATTGCTAAACGGCGATCGGATAACATGGGCGTTCAGTTTGCTCCTATGCCCTTAACGCTCCCGGTCTCCCTTTTGTTCCCCGGGACTGAGCCAGATGGTTGTATGATTTCGAATGAGAATCATACCTTAAAGTCACGAAACCGCAGCTATTGTGCAACCGTGGACGGCGGCACGTAAATCCGAAAACCAGGAAGAAAGGTCATATTCTCAGACATGCAATTTGCATGCCAGAGGGCTGCTTCAGGGACTGCGAAAGCTTCGGCCAGAAGCGGTAATGAATCTCCGGGTTGAATCTCGTATTGCACCCAATCATCAGGAGGACCGCAAGCATCCAGGCTCAAGCGAGGTGTTGGGAGATAGATGGTATCGCCAGGATGTACATCCCCTTGCAAGCAGTTGGCGATCACAATCTCTGCCGGTGAAATGTCGACCATACCAGCCAGGAAGGTCAGATTCTCACCAACCTGAACCAGGTGGGCCGACCAGCCTTCGGGCGCCTGACAGCTTCCCTCTTCAAGGACGGGATCAGGATTACGTTGTTCCCTGGTGGAGTGCAGCAGTATTGCAAGGATCACAATGATGGCAAACAGCATTGCCAGGATAGCTTTAAATAATCCGCGTATTGTTGCCATATTTGGTTATTACTCGGCGCTGGATGCAGGTTGCGCTGAAAGGGGGAGCAGGAGCGTAAAGGTGGATCCTTGTTGTGGTTGACTGTCTACCCAGAGTCGGCCTGCCATCGCTTCGACGAGTGATTTTGCAATGCTGAGACCAATGCCATCTTCACCAAGCCCTTGAATGGGTTCACCATGTCTTGGATACTCAATATCGAAGATGCGGTGAAGCTGGCCAGCCGGAATTCCTTCACCACCATCCGTGATCCATAGCGTTAGGAAGCCTTGTGAATCTGCCTCGGCTACCTTCGCAGCAATCCAGATCTTGCCGTTTACAGGCGTGGCGCTGACGGCGTTGTTCAATAAATGAACGAGCATCTGGAAAACAGCATCCGCATCACCGAGCACTTTTGGTAATGATTTGGGAATATCAACCCGTAATGTTTGTTTACGACTCCTGATCGCTGTGCTGACTTGTGCTAAGGCATCACGTAATGGCACTTGAATGGAGATAGATGTGGGCACTAAATCCAGCGTGCCAGTGTGAATGGCCATGACGTTGATCAGGGTGTTGAGCAGGCGCGTGAGTCGATCCGTGCTGCTGTGGATATGATCCACATATTGAGTTTGATCGGCAGTTAACAATCCACTTGATTCGCGTTTTAGTAATTCGGCGTATCCCAGAATTGTAGACATCGGTTGGCGAAGATCCTGGGCAAGATTTGAAATCGCCTGAGCGGCACTGCGTGCAGGTACCGCAGCTTCCCGGATTGTGGTTTGACCCTCAATTTGCACTAATTTTGCTCTCGCACCTGCCAATTCTTGTAGCGTCCCTTGTAGTTGCGACTTGAGGTCATCGACGTATACAGCTGGTGCTTCATCCTCCGTTTCAGTGATTGCTGTGCGCATACGGGAGATCTCATCCTCAAGCAATTGGATCGTCTCACTGGCGATCGAATGGTCTTCGAGAAAATCGACCAAATCGTGACTGGCCTGATCGGTCGCTTTGATGAGTTGATCAGTGAGTCGGGTGTTTTCGAGCACGAGGCGTTCAACTTCTCGGCGAGTGGCATCAACCTCAGGGCTGTAATATCGATCTGGAATAGCCTCGGGTTGGGGTTGGGATTGGAGAGAGCGGAATCTCCTTGCAAAGAGGTCGGCCAATTTCTCGAGCGCTCGCCGACTGGTAGCTGACCAGCGGGAGCGAGCAAAGGGAGATAGCACTGCCAGCCCGCCCAATAACTCCGATCCATCAAGAACGGGCGAGAATAGGATCGCACCTGTGCGATCGAGGAAAAGCGAACGCTGAAGACCGGCAAGGTCGGGAGCCTGACTTAGGGCTGGAAGATCAACTGATTGCTTTCGCTCCATCGCCTGGACAATCACGGGGATATCTTCCACACTGATCGGGCGTCCATCGAGGTGACGCTCGCTGATGAGATCGTAGCCCGTTGCGATGGACAACTGCCCAGCTTGCTCTGGGGGAGTGAGCAAGATGCATAGCTCGGCTTTCATGACACGGCCAAATGTGCGCACTGCCATTTCAGAAAGTTGATCAAGTTGGGTGGATGCCAAGAACGCTTGAAGATCAAGAAGAACCTGCGGTAGATGCGCAACATCATTATCGACTTGAGGGGTGATTGCATCCACAGAGGTATCAGGTGGAGCTGGGGTGGGCAGTATCTCCTTGCCAGCATACTCGTTGAGGATCATCTGGAGTACCGCAATCGTTAGGATTGGGATTCCCATGATCTCGCCCCAGCGAATATAAGGGCCAAAGGATAATTCTGATGGCCCTAGTGCCATATGGAGGCCATAGCCGATGGCAATGAGTGTGAAGCCTGCGAAGCTGAGACTCCATATTGAGGGCTGGCGCATGAGGAAGACGAACAAGCCTGTCAGACAAAGCCCAAGACTTACAAGACTCCAGGCCGCATCGTATGAAGTTGTGTTAAAGGCGAAAGCGTGGAGTGATGTCACATAGATCGTAGCAATGGCACCGAAGCCTGCCAGGATAAGCAACGTGAGAAGGGCCATGCGTTCGCGGCGGTCGCTCTCTGCTCCAAGGAATCCCCATAGCAGCAGAGCGATGCTTGAGAAACTTATCCAGCGCTCGAGCCCTGGAAGCAATACGTCGCCATTGAGGATCTGAAACCATGCCAGGACGCCAATTGCGATAAACAACGTGTGAAAGGCGATAAGACCGAAGGAGATCTGTGCCCAGCGGCGATTCAAAAAATTGGATTGTTGTGATTGAAAATAACGGGATGCTGTGTAGAGTAAAGCCAGGGCGAGCATCAGGATCAGGTGATAAACCAGATTGCCTGGCTGCAGGATGAGCAAGGTGGTGATATCGCTCGGAAACATACTAGATCCTTTGATTCAGCTTTGCATCACCCCTGAGGCACCTTCTGTCTACGCCCCAGGCAGATTTATTTTGGGCTGGCCGATAGCAGTTGGGAAAGATGATCCGCGGCAGGACGATCAACAACCGCCAGGATCTCATCTCCCTGCTCCAGGGCTGTAATGCCTCTTGGGACAACAACCTCGCCTGATCGTATGATCGCTGCGATCACACAATTCTCAGGAAGCTCCAGGTCTTTAATCATCAGCCCAATGGCGGGAGCACCAGCCGCAATTTTCTCCTCGACAAGTAGATATTCCCCCCGACGCAACTTGAGCAGCGGAATCATATCACCCAGCGACATTTCTTCTTCAATTAATCGGGCGAGTATATCCGCTTGATTCAGGGATGTATCCATACCCATTTCAGGGGTGAACAGCCAAGCGTAGCGGGGGTTATTCACCCGTCCGATCACCCTGGGCACATTGAACTTCTTTTTTGCCAGATATGCTACGGAGAGATTGGCGCTATCCTCACTCGAAGCGGTTACGAACACGTCCACATCCCTTATACCTGCCTCTTCCAAAATGCGTGGATCTAAAGGGTCACCTTCATAGATCATCTCCGTGGGCAACTCCCGATGAAGTTTCTCGATGACTTCCTCGCGATCCTCAAGTAAGCGCACTTTATGACCTAACTCAACCAGAAGCGTTGCAAGGTGTGAGCCCACGCGGCCGCCGCCATAGATCAGCACAAACATCTCAAAGCTCCCCTTTTGTAATCAGGTCTTCAAGATGTTCACTCTCACTGGCAGCTACAAGCATCGCCACCAGGTCACCTTCTTCCAAGATGGTATTTGGTTCAACAAACAGGGCCTGACCAGATCGTACAAGGGCTACGGGTTGTGCGATCCCTTCATGCGCAAGGACACCAATATTCTCGCCTGCCCGTTGCGGGGGGATTCTTACTTCGACAAGGATCATATCGCGATGACCCAGGCTTGCTAGCTCGGTCATCCCCGGGTGGGTGAGCAGCTGCTCAATCCGGTTGGCCGCCCATGAGGATGAGATCACCGTCTGCAAGCCTGCGTCGGTGAATGCTTCATAATGACAAGGGTCATAAACCCGGGCGACCACATTGGGGACGTTGAACATGGTGCGTGCCGCCCGAGCGACAACAAAATTCATCATGTCGTTCGGAGTGAGTGCCGCGAAACCATCGGCACTCTCGATGCCGGCTCGATGGAGAACACGTTCATTGCGTGCATCACCCAGGATCGTCAGCCCTGTAAACTCACTGTTCAGTCGTTCAAAAGCATGCGGGTCGCGATCTATTACAAAGACATCATGCCCGTCCTTACAGACTGCATGCGCGAGCTCGCTGCCGACTCTTCCACAGCCCACGATGATCAACTTCATGTCGGCAACTCCTTGTAATCCACCTTATTTATATGATACGGCACATCGATCACGATGTAATCCTCTCGGAAGAGCAAGGCCAGGCGAATGAGCCAGGCTGCTTGACCATGCAACAGGTTCTCCCACCAGTGGGCAGGTACAAACTGCGGCAACACAACAGTGATGACATCGTCACGCTGACGTTCCTCTCGCACTTGATTGAGATACTGAAGCAAGGGGCCGGCCATGGAGCGGTATGGCGACTCCAAGGATATGAGTCGCACGCCGTCGCCCCATTGCTCCCACTTCTCACGCACTTTTATGCCCTCTTCAGAGGATGTTTCAACGTAGACTGCCGTGACGTCAGGTGACAGGGAACGGGCAAATTCAAGCGCTTTGAGTACCCCCCGGTGAACGCCTCCAATGGGGATAATCACAACTGGATTGTGGGGGCGATTGGCGGAGGTATAGGCTTCAAGGGAGAGTGATTGGGCAATGCGCTGGTAATGCTGATTGATGCGCAGGAGCAAGATGGCGAACATGGGTAGCAGCACCATCACGATCCAGGCTCCGCTCACGAAGCGGGTAATCAAGATGATCATGAAGACGATCGACGTTACAGTTCCGCCGACAGAATTGATTGTCGCATTCCTGCGCCAACCCTTCGGGCGCAATCGGAACCAGCGCCGCACCATGCCAAATTGAGAGATTGTGAAGGAGACGAACACGCCGACAGCGTAAAGAGGCAAGAGGCGGTGGGTATCCCCGCTGAAGAGAATGATAAGAAAGGCGGAGAGGACTCCGAGCATGGTGATACCGTTGGAGTAGACAAGTCGATCGCCCAGGTTCCCCATCTGGCGCGGCATGAATCCATCACGAGCCATGAAGAAGGAAAGTCGCGGGAAATCAGAATACGCCGTGTTTGCGCCCAGCAACAAGATCAGGGCGGTCGCAACCTGGACGGCGATGTAGAGGGGGCCTCGGCCAAAGAGAGCACTGCCAAGCTGAGATAATACGGTTTCGTTATGACTGGGAACTGCGCCGACTTGATTGGCTAGAAAGGTGATGCCCAGGAACATGATGGTCAACAATCCGATCATGCTCAAGAGGGTTTTGCCCGCATTCACGGCTTCGGGCGGGCGGAATGCGGGTACACCATCACTAATGGCTTCGATCCCGGTGAGGGCAGTGCAACCGGCAGCGAATGCCCGCAAGATGAGGAATGCCGAGATACCACTCAGCGCGAGATCCGTATGAATCGGCTCAGTAACCTCCACTTGAGGCAAGCCACCGCTTGTGAGCCAACGGATGATGCCATAAGCGAGCATGCCCAGGATAAAGAAAATAAAAAGGTAGGTGGGTACGGAGAAAAATGTAGCTGATTCACGTAAGCCGCGCAGGTTTACGATCGTCATAAAAGCAACGGCTGCGACAGCGATGACCGTCCGCATGGGCGCTAAGGCAGGCAGCCAGGACGTTATCGCGGCTACGCCAGCCGAAATACTTACTGCCACGGTCAGTGTGTAGCCGATCAGCAACGAGGAACCTGCAATCAGCGCGAAGATCGTGCCGAGGTTATCCTTGGCGACAATATAGGCCCCGCCACCTTTCGGATAGGCGTGAATGGTTTGATAGTAGGACGTTCCAACAGTTAGGAGCAGCGCCGCGATAGCCAGGCTGATCGGCAAGGAGAAACCAAGGAAGGCCGTACCGGCGGCCGCTAACACTATGAGGATCTCTTCGGTGGCGTAGGCGACCGAAGAGAGGGCATCGGAGGAGAAGACTGCCAGGGCTTTAACCTTAGGAATCTTCTCATGCATAAGTTGTGAGCTTGCGAGCGGATCACCAAACAGTAAGCGTCGTAGAGAGAATGCGCCAGATCGCATGGATAGCCCTTAAGTTAATTGATCGAATCCTCACCCGAGATTGTACCCTAGCCCAGGCTACTTGCTGGCTTACTACTGCCCTACACCTATTTCTACCTGTTGCAACGATAGAGCGACATTGAAGGATTAATCCAAGTGGGCTTGAAGGCTCTCGGGATCGTCGAGCGAGACCCCCCTCGCCTCAGGGAGGATCCGGCGTAAAAGGCCGGTAAGAACGGAACCGCTGCCGATTTCGTAGAACATTTCGATCCCCAGATCGTCCATTTGTTGAATTGATTCAGTCCAGCGCACACGCGAGTTGAGTTGTGCTTGGAGGTCACTGGCGATATCCATGCTGCTGACAAGTGGAGCAGCATGCACATTCCCGATGATTTTTATCTTCGGTTCGTCAAATACGGTGTTCTCGATGGCGCGGTTAAAACGTTCTTGAGCAGGACCCATCAGCGGCGAATGGGCAGCGATGCTGACAGCCAGTCGCAAGACACGCCGGGCTCCTGCTTGCTTAAGTTGGGGGGCGACCGCCTCGAGCGCGTCATCATCCCCCGAAATAACGACCTGCCCGGGGCAGTTGTCGTTGGCCACCCATACACTGCCACTGACGGTTTCCGAAGCAGCCTCACATGCTGCTTCTACCACGTCAAGCGCTAGACCCAGGACGGCACTCATGCCCCCAGGGTGCACTTCACCGGCATGCTGCATGGACTCAGCCCGGACCTGGACCAGTCGCAAGGCATCCTCGAAAGATAAGGCTCCTGCAGCAACAAGAGCACTGATCTCACCTAGGGAGTGGCCAGCAACCATATGGGGTTTAAAAGATGGATAATGCGCGTCCAGGACCTGCAGCACCGCGACCGAATGCGTCAACAGCGCTGGTTGTGTATGCAGGGTTTCATTTAATACGGAATCAGGCTCATTCCAGCAGATGTTTGAGAGGGCATAACCCAGTACTTCATCCGCCCGGGAAAATACAGCAGAAGCCTCAGGATAGGCTTGGGCTAATGCCTGGCCCATCCCCGTCTTCTGGGAACCTTGTCCAGGAAAGAGCCATGCGCTGGAGAGTTGCTCGCTAGTCATGAGAATCAAACAGGCCGTGCCTCTGCACGACCTGAGAGGTGTCTAACTTAGCTGGTTTCGATCTCGATCACTTCTCGGCCGTCGTAGTGCCCACAATTTGCACAGACGCGGTGTGGCAGGTGTTTCTCTCCACAATTCGTACAGGTGATCAATTGGCGCGCCTTGAGGGCGTGATGCGCCCGACGGCGATCGCGGCGACCTTTTGAAACTTTTCGCTTTGGAAGCGGTGGCATACAAATACTCCTCTTGCACTCAACACAGAGCCTGCCAACCGGGCAGGCTGAGACATTATAGCAGGCCCAAGATCACTGTCAAGGTATGCTTCTGATTCTGGCGCGTATAATAGGGATATGGATAAAAAGCATAAAATTACACATCTCGATGCCTCTGGACAAGCTCGCATGGTTGATGTTGGTTCCAAGGATGCCAGCGATCGTTGGGCTGTAGCGCGTGGGAGGGTGAGTATGTCCTCCAAGGCCTATGAGGCCGCACGTGCAGGCGACATAAAGAAAGGTGATTTACGCAATGCGGCACAATTAGCCGGTATCATGGCAGCGAAGAAGACCGCTGAGCTGATCCCGCTTTGCCACCCCTTGATTCTCAATCACATCCAAGTTGACATTGAGTGGGACGAACAACTTCCCGGTGCGAGTATCCGTGCGGAAGTGCATACACGCGGTCGAACTGGTGTTGAAATGGAGGCGTTGACCGCAGTGACGGTCGCCGCCCTGACGGTCTATGACATGATCAAAGGTATCGATAAAGGTGCCGTGATCGACTCGATCCGCCTCGTGGAAAAACATGGTGGTCGCAGTGGCGACCTGATATTGGAGTAATTACGCTTATGCAACTTAAGGTATTGTATTTTGCGACATTGCGTGATCGAGCAGGTGTAAAGGAAGAGGCGTTCGAATTATCAAATGGTGCCACGGTAAGGGAGCTCAAGTCCATGGTTGTCGAGCGACATCCCGCCGTTGAAGCCACGCTGCACACATCAATTTGCGCTGTTAATCGCGAATTTGCGCAGGACGAGCAGGAACTTCAGGATGGAGATGAAGTAGCCCTCTTTCCCCCTGTGAGTGGAGGTACTTCCCCGCCCGTAACAACCTTCAAAATCACCCGTGCGAGCCTAGATATCAATGAAGTGCTTGCAGAACTGATCCAGCCGACTTCAGGCGCTGCGTGCATCTTCAGCGGGATGGTGCGGGAGCGGACTGAGCGAGGCGAAGCGAGGCAGACGAGCTACCTGCGCTATGAAGCCTATGAGCCGATGGCGGAGGCAAAGATGGCTCAAGTGGCCGACGAGATCCGGGAGCGATGGCCCAGCATCGAGGGCATCGCCATCGTTCAACGCATTGGAGAGCTTGATCCCGGCACTCCAACCGTCCTCATCGCTTGTACGGCAGCGCACCGTGACACTGGCGTTTTCGAAGCTGCACGCTATGGCATTGATCGCCTCAAGCAGATTGTGCCGATCTGGAAGAAGGAAGTAGGCCCGCAGGGGGAAACTTGGATTGAAGGGGATTACCAACCAGATCTCAACGATCGTTCGACGTGATCTAAATATGTCATCAAACCCATCACATAACCCGGTGAAATCCTTCGAATGCTTTGGCTGTGGGCGGGCATACCCAAGCGATAGTTTTCCTTATCGCTGTGAAAATTGCGGTGGGATATATGATGACCCTCATCCATTGCGCTACCAACCCCCAGCGCAGGGTGGGGTCAGCCCTGGAATTGAGCGTTACCGACAGAGTTTCCCCCTGGATTCAGAATCGACCTTCTACAGTCTGGGAGAAGGCAATACGCCTCTTGTCGATAGTATGTTTGCATCACGCCCTATTCATATTAAATGTGAGCACCAGAATCCAACCGGTTCTTTCAAGGATCGGGGCACAGCGGTGCTTATCAGTGCCCTGGCGGGCGCGGGCGTCGAATCGGCTGTCGAAGATTCCTCTGGCAATGCAGGTGCCTCCTTTGCCGCTTATGCCGCCCGCGCCGGGATTGAAGCAACCGTCTATATCCCGGAGTATGCCTCGGGACCAAAGAAAGCCCAAATTGAGGCGTATGGCGCCGAAGTGGTAAGAATCCCTGGACCGCGCTCTGCGGTAAGCGAGGCGGTCAAGCAGGCAGCCGATGGCAGTAGGATTTACGCCAGCCATGCCTACCTTCCGCATGGCATCGCCGGAATGGCCACAATCGCCTATGAGCTGATTGAACAATTAGGAAGGCCCCCTGGATCCGTGCTGACGCCGGTCGGACAGGGCTCGTTATTCCTTGGTCTTCACCGTGGGTTCATCGCATTGAGAGAAGCAGGCATCATCGAAGATCTCCCGCAATTGGTGGGTGTCCAGGCCCTGGCATGCGCGCCCATTTGGGCTGTCTATAGTTCCGGAGCTGCAGGACTCACATGGATGCAAGAGGGGGAGACGATTGCGGAGGGAATCCGCATTTTTGAACCCTTAAGGGGCGATCATATCCTGAAAGCCCTGGATGAATCCAAGGGGTTTATGGTGGCAGTCGATGAAGCGGAAATCATCCCAGCTCGCGACGAGCTTGCACTCCAAGGGTTATATGTAGAGCCGACCTCTGCTGTTGTTTGGGCTGCACTGAAGCAATGTCTAGCACAGCTTGAGGACCCCATCGTCCTGGTGCTCACCGGTCATGGTCTCAAAAGCCCCACTGTAGACTAGCCGGTCATTCCCTGGTCGGACGAAAAAAGTAAATAGGGTAGGGCTATGCAAAAGCGAGTCGTCATTACGGGTATGGGCACGATCAACCCGCTTGGCCATGATCAAGATTCAACCTGGGACGCATTGATTAGCGGCACATCGGGTGTTTCGCCGATAACGCTTTTTGATTCGAGCGACCTGCTGGTCCACATCGCCTGTGAAGTCAAGGAATTTGATCCCACGGATTACATGGAAGTGCGGGAGGCGCGACGACGCGATCGTTTCGAGCAATTGGCTGCTGTTGCCGCAAATGAAGCGCTGGCACAGGCGAAACTAGAGTTTAAGCCCGAGCGTGTAGGTGTGATCATCTCCTCAGCAATTGGTGGCCTTGCCACGATCGAGCAGAGCATCGTTACGGCTGCAACGCATGACCCTCGCCGTGTGAGCCCCTTTACCATTCCGATGCTAATGTCGAATGGTGCCGCCGGACTGGTTGCGATCGATATCGGTGCAACAGGTCCTGCTTTCTCGGTCGCTTCAGCTTGTGCCTCTGGATCGGATGGTATTGGACAAGGTTTCATACTCGTCCAATCAGGTGCTATCGATGTCGGGATCGTGGGCGCAAGCGAGGCCGCTTTAACCCATATCGGTATTGCCTGCTTTGATCGCCTAGGCGCGCTCTCGCGACGCAACGACGAGCTGGATAAAACCCCGGCACCCTTTGATAAAGACCGAGATGGCCTGGTGATGGGTGAGGGAGCTGCTGTACTTGTCATCGAAAGTCTGGAACATGCACAGGCGCGTGGTGCAGAAATCCTGGCAGAAATTGTTGGCTACGGTTCGACCGCCGATGCCTATCACGTTACCGCACCGGCAGAGGACGGCGCCGGAGGTGCGGCTGCGATGCGGGCAGCCTTGCAGTCGGCTGGTTTAGATCACGCGCAAGTGAACTATATCAACGCCCATGGGACTGGCACTGCGCTCAACGATCAGGCCGAGACTCGAGCGATAAAAGCAGCCTTGGGTGAGCGCGCCTATGAGATCCCGGTATCATCGACCAAGTCGATGACCGGCCACATGATGGGTGCCACCGGCGCGCTTGAATCGATTATCTGTGTTCAGGCTATTCGTAAGGGCATTGTTCCCCCAACGATCCACCTCAACACGCCCGATCCCGAATGCGATCTGGATTATGTCCCCAATCAAGCCCGCCAGGTTGAGGTTGAGGTCGCGGTAAATAACGCCTTCGGATTTGGCGGCCACAATGCCGTGCTGGCATTCCGGCGCTTCGAGGGGTAAAATCGACCCGAATTGACAAGCGTGATTATGAACCCGTGGAACGCGGGGCACTCAGCAACCTGGGTACCCGGCGTTCCCCAAGTTCGGGGAGTGTGACCTTTGACTCCGGAAGAATTCCTGCAGGTGTCTGGGTTGTCCTTCAAGGACCCCAGCCTTTTACGCCGCGCCCTGACCCACCGTTCCTATCTCAACGAACATCCTGATGCCGTCGAGGATAATGAGCGTTTGGAATATCTCGGCGATGCAGCCTTGGATTTCATTTCGGCGGCATGGATCTACAACCGCTTTCCCGAAATGAATGAGGGTGAGTTGACCCGTCTTCGCTCTGCTTTAGTGAGAACAGAACAGCTGGCTGCCTTTGCCCAGGAGATTAAATTGGGTGAAGCCATTTTATTGGGGAAGGGAGAGGCGATCACTGGCGGGCGGAAGAGACAGGCGCTGCTTTGTGCAGCCTTCGAAGCCCTGATGGGCGCGTTGTTCCTGGATGCAGGTTTGCAGGCGGTAGACACGTTCATGCAGCCACGACTATTGCAAGCGACACAATCGGCGATTGAGGATGAACGATTGCTTGATGCTCGCAGCCAACTGCAAATGTGGGCGCAAGCTGAGATTGGTGAGACACCGCAATATGAGACTGTCAGCAGCAGTGGACCGGATCATGCGCGCGAATTCGTAGTCGTGGTTAATGTCGGTGATCGAATTTCCGCCCGTGGCACCGGGAAAAGTAAGCAGGAAGCAGCCCAGCGAGCCGCCGGGGCTGCGCTGGGCAAAGTACAAGCCTTGGATGAAGCGAATCCACGATGGGAGATGGATTGACAATAGGTATCCCTAGACTCAAATCCCTGGAGTTGCAGGGCTATAAGACCTTCGCAAGCAAGAATGATTTTGGATTCTCGCCCACGATTACGGCCATCGTGGGACCGAATGGATCGGGGAAATCCAATATCACCGATGCAATTCGTTGGGTGTTGGGAGAACAATCTTTCAGCCTCTTACGAGGCAAACGTACTGAGGACATGATTTTCGCAGGCTCTGAGAACCGCGCTCGAGCCTCGATGGCATCCGCCACGATCACCTTTGACAACCAGGATGGCTGGCTGCCGATCGATTTCAGTGAGGTGACGATCGGCCGACGGGCGTTTCGCGATGGTCAGAACGAGTACATTATGAATGGCCAGAAGGTGCGCTTGCGCGACGTCAACGAGCTGCTTTCGAAGACAGGATTGGCGGAGCGGACCTATACCATCATCGGACAGGGCCTGGTCGATGCGGCGCTTTCCTTGCGTGCGGATCAGCGCCGACAACTATTTGAAGAGGCTGCTGGCATCGGCCTCTACCGCTCCCGTCGGGAAGAAGCTCTCCGGCGCCTGGATACCACCCGTCGCAATCTAGAACGGGTCCAGGATATCCTTGCGGAATTACGTCCGCGCGTTCGAAGCCTGAAGCGCCAGGTAGACCGTTCTAAGGATTACGATCAAGTCCGAGATGATCTACAGGAGAGCTTGCGGATCTGGTATGGCTACCACTGGTACGCCCTGGCGGACACCGTTGCAGAGGTAACGGCACAGGCTGAGGAGCAATCGCAGAACCGGGAGAATCTTCGCCAAGAGCAGACGCGGACGGAGAATGAGATTCGAGCAGTGCGGGCCAAAGTCGACGAGCTGCGTGGAAAACTGCGAGGCTGGACACATGATGCCACGCTGATCCATCAGGAGCGGGAGCACCTGGGTCGTCAACAGGCGATTGCAGAGGAAAGGCAGCGCTGGCTACGGGACCAGGCTGACCAATATCGGCAGGAGATCAGCGAGCTGGAAGAAGCAATCACCTCGTTTTCAGATGAAATTACCGCAGCAAAAACGCAAGCGGCCAAAACCCGGGAGCAGCTGGAAAAAGCCGAGGCACATCATGCTGAACTCATTGCAGCGGGAGAAGCTGGCAATATCGATCGTGAGAGATTGCGGCTTGATGCAGAGCGAGCCCGGGGAGCGCTGGAAGCGCTAGCCGCACGTGTGGCCGTCTGGGAGTCTCGCCAGGAACAGTTACAACTTAATCGGAAGACCCAATCAAAAAAGCTTGAAACTGCACAGGAAGCGCTTAAGGGCGTAGAAGCCGAAGCCGCCCCTATTGAGCGAGAAGTTAATGAATCTCAACGTGCTGTTGAATTATTGGATACGCGCTATGAAGAGGCCAATGCAGGTCATCTCGAAATCGAGCGCAGGATCGCCGAGATGCGATCTGATTTGGACGCAGATGAAAAAGAACGCAACCGACTGATCCGACTCCAGAGCGAGCTCTCTGCGAAAGTGGAAGTTTTCGACTCTGCTCATAGTGGCAGCCGCAGAGTACTTGCAACCTGGGAAGCGGACCCTTCGATTGCCATCATCGGTTTAATCGGTCGGTTGGGGGAGACGCTCTCGATTGAGCGAAAGTACCGCCGGGCGATTCTGGCGGCGCTGGGCGATTTTCATGAAGGTCTCGCGTTTGAACGCTTCGAACAATTGATGCACGCACTTGAGCATCCGCTTTTCGCGTCGGAGGATACCCAGGCTGCGCTCCTTGCTGGAGATATGGAAAGAAAGGGCGAGCCAATCGCCGTACCGGATCACCCTGGGTGCCTTGGTCTGGCTTCAAACTTTGTGCAAGCCAAAGGATTTTCTTCCGCTGTCTTAAAGAACATCCTCGGTCGGACTTTGGTCGCCCAAGATCGAGAGGCAGCCCAGGATCTGGTAGCTGTAGTGCCCGATGGTGCGCGGGTGATCACTTTGGCGGGTGATGTCTTCATGCCGGGCGGACAGGTGCTGATCGGACGCGGACGTCAGGTTGAGCGTGAGCTCGAGCAAAGCGAGAAGGCGGTAGGAGAGCTTGAACAAGCGAACCAAGCGTTGTCGAAGGTTGAGGCGAGTGTTTCCGATCTACAGCGTTCGTTAGATGAGGGGCAATCAAGGCTGAGGGCGCTGGGGGAAGAGCGCCAATCGGTCCACGCTGAGCTTGATCCATCACGCCAAAAATTGAGTATGTTGCGGCTGCAATTTGCAACGCTTCAGAGTGACCTGGCTCAAAGACAGGCCCGTGTGGAGGAACTTGAACAGGATCTCGCCCAAACAACACGAGATCTTGAGGCTTTACAAGAACAAGGTCAGGATATTCACGAACAACGCAAACGGCTTGAGCGTGATTTCCAGCGTGCGGTCGAGGCCTTAGAAACAACACAATTAAGTGAGCCCATGCTCGAAGCTGAGGCCAACCTGGATCGATTGCGTAACGAATTAGAAAGCACGGTCATTGTCTATGAGGGTTTACAAGCACGCCTGGACATGCTGAACCATGACCTCGATCTCCGCCGCGAGCGAGT
>JBFFQB010000012.1:0-44121 GCA_041573795.1 Anaerolineales bacterium | reverse complement strand
CTTCTTCGTTAACCTGGCACGCAAACAGCAAGACAGCGGTGCAAACGCAATTGACCTGAACATCGGACCGCGCAAGAAGGATGGGCCCGAGGTGGTTGAGTGGTTGGTGGAGTGCATGCAGGAAGCGGTGCCGGGGATGACTATCTCCTTCGACACCACCAATTTGGCGGCGATTGGGACCGGGCTGAAGCTTTGGGGGGAGAACGCCATTGTGAATAGCGCTTCGGCCGAGCCCGAGAGACTCGAGAAGGTCCCTCCTGTGGCAAGCCAATATGGCGCCAAGCTTATCGCGCTATGTATGGAGAAGAGCGGCATACCCGTTAGTGCCGATGCGCGCATCGGAATCGCCATGGAAAAGCTCATACCGCGCGCCCAGGAAGTGGGCATCCCGATGGAAAACTTACTCGTTGATCCCCTGGCGCTGACTGTTTCTGGTTGCCAGGAATATGTACCCGAATCGATCGAAACCGTTCGCATGATCAAGATGGTCATGGATCCACCACCGATGACCACCATCGGGCTTTCAAATGTATCCAATCAAGTACCGCATGAGATGCGGCCACTTCTCCATCAAGTGTATGTCGTCATGCTCATGGCCGCCGGTCTCGACAGTGCTATTCTCGATCCGCTGGATAGCGAACTCATGAGCGTAATTGCCAGTGTTGAAAATCGCGACGAGAGTACACCTGTGAATGCACTTTACTTGAAACTATTCGATGCAGTAGCTGCCATGGAAGAGTTGCAGCCTGAGGATGTCGATATGACGGATCCGCAGCAGGCAGCAATCTGGAAGACGGTTCAGGTTCTTCTAAACAAGGTAATCTACACCGACTCGTATTTGCAATTCTAGATTACCTTTATTGTCGATTGGATCTGACCATAGCACCGACCTGGGGGGGCTGACCACCGGGTCAAGGAGGATATATTGCATGGCCGAGAAGGTCTCATCCCCGAACGTGGAGGAATTGCTAGCGAAAGCCAAGCAGCCTTCAGCGGACGCAATGGAACTGCACCCTTACTACAAGGGCAAAGTCGAAATAGCCCTGAAGTGCTGCGTTCGAGATTTTAACGATTTTGCGATTTGGTATACCCCCGGCGTGGCTGCGCCTTGCCGGGCAATCGCAGAGGATCCTGAGCTTGTCTACGAGCATACCCATAAGGGCAACACGGTAGCCGTTGTCTCAGATGGGACACGGGTCTTAGGCCTGGGTGACATTGGCCCTAAAGCCGGTTTGCCAGTGATGGAAGGTAAGGCACTGCTGTATAAATACTTGGGCGGTGTCGACGCCTGGCCGATCATGCTCGATACCAAAGATCCCGACCAGATCATTGAAGCCGTGTTGATGATCTCCCCCGGTTTTGGCGGTGTTAACCTTGAGGATCTGTCCCAGCCGAAATGTTTCCGCATTCTGGATACCTTGCGCGAGCGCGCCGATATCCCTGTTTGGCATGATGACCAGCAAGGGACGGCAACCGTTACGCTGGCCGCCCTGTTGAATGCCCTCAAGCTTGTCGGTAAGAAGTTGGAGGAAACCTCGATTACGTTTGTAGGATCGGGTGCATCCAATGTCGCCTGCGCACGCTTGATCTTCGCTTCGGGAGCCAATCCTGCACTGTGCCGCATCGTCGATAGCAAGGGAATCCTGCATAAGGACAGAAAGGATATCGAATTGCGTAAGGCAGAATTCGTCGACAAATGGAAATTCTGCCAGATCACCAATGAAGAACAGCGCCAGGGAGACACCGAAACAGCATTGAAAGGCGCAGATGCCGTCATTGCGTTATCCAAACCAGGACCGGGTACCATATTGCCTGAGTGGGTGAAGGCTATGGCCAAGGACCCCATCGTCTTCGCCATGGCCAATCCAGTGCCCGAGATTTGGCCTTGGGAAGCAAAGGAAGCGGGGGCGGCAGTGGTTGCCACCGGCCGATCGGACTTCCCCAATCAAGTCAACAACTCATTAGGCTTCCCAGGAATCTTCCGTGGAACGCTCGATGTGCGTGCATCAACGATAACAGATGAGATGTGCAAGGCTGCCGCGGACGCACTGGCAAGCATGGCGGAGGAGAAAGGGTTGACGCCTGAGTACATCATGCCCACGATGGATGAATGGCAGGTCTTCCCTCGTGAAGCTGCCGCTGTTGCGGTCAAGGCGGTCGAGCAAGGTCTCGCTCGCATCCCCATGACGTACGATGAAGAGCTGCAAAACGCCGAAACAATCATCCGCCGTTCACGCAACCTCACCGAGCATATGATGCAGGAGGGGTTCATCGCCCCTTGCGACCAATAACTCGGGATGGAAGGAGAATATCACGATGTATGACTTGATCATCCTGGGCGGTGGACCTGCTGGACTGACAGCGACGGTTTATGCCCTGCGCAAGAGATTGAATGTGCTACTGATCACACGTGATCTTGGAGGGAAGACGAACTACCGCTTACAACTCCCCTTCGTTGAAAAACACCTGGTGATCACCGGTGAAGAAGTTGTAAATCGTTTTGCGAACGAGATCGACTACCTTGAGTTTGCGCGTGTGTTTGACAAGACAGAGAAAGTTGAAAAAACCAAAGCAGGCTTCAAGATTTCCACGCGTGAGGGAAATACGTATGAGGCCAAGGCGATTATCGTCGCCACCGGGGCATTAGGGCGCTTGCTCAATGTGCCCGGCGAAAAAGAGTATATGATGCGTGGCTTATGCTACAGCGCCGTATCCTATGCCCCACTCTTCATTGAGCGTGATGTTGTCGTCATTGGGGATACCAAGCTCGCCCTGCGCTCAACCGCAGAATTGGCCCGTATCGCCAATAAGGTCACCCTCGTTGCCCCAAGTCATGGTGAATTGGATACCAATATGGGCGCCAATGTCCTTGCTTCGGAGAATGTAGAAGTGATGGAGGGATATTCGGTTGATGAAGTAGAGGGCGACGAATATGCCCGCAGCCTCAGTGTGAGCAAGAACGGTGAAACGTCCAAGCTGAGTGCTGACGCCTTCTTCGTTGAGTTGGAACTGCAGCCGCAATCCCAGATCGTGAAAGATATCGTCGATCTGGATGAGCAAGATCGGATTAAGATCGACGCTCGCAATCGCACCTCCGTGGAAGGGCTCTTTGCGGCCGGTGATGTCACCGATGTAATCGCCGAGCAAGTCTTGATCGCAGTTGGTGAGGGCGCCAAAGCCGCCCTGGCTGCATATGAATACCTCCTCCAAGAGCAAGCGTAACCCAGTCACCTCCTAGCGCGATGAATAACGTCCCCCGCCCCTTGTGATATCCGGCACTATTTCACCAGGGGCGGGAGGAATACCATATTGGGTAGAAATAGCCATAAATAACTCTTTCGGCCGGTGGAATCCGCCGGCCGAGATCATGTTTGCAGGTAACAAAATATGGTATCTCCAACCGGGACTGATACCAGCCTCCACAGTGATTCAGATCGCGTCGATAGCGTTCTTGTCATTGGGGGTGGTGTCGGCGGTATGCGCGCTGCCATCGATCTAGCCGAGGCTGGCCTGCACGTCTACTTGCTCGAGGCCACACCTTCGCTCGGTGGACGTGTTGCGCAATTGGGCTTTATGTTCCCAACGCATGACTGTGTGCTCTGCCGAGGGACCTCCGATCACGGTTTCGGCTGCACACGACCTTCAATTTCGCCTGCCTTACTGGACCACAACCGCCACCCGAACATCACTCTGCTTAACTCTTCTGATCTTGTAAGCTGTGAAGGTGAGGCTGGTGACTTTCAGGTCACCCTACAGCGACGCCCTCTCTTTGTTGATCCCGGCTTATGTACCAATTGCGGTCGCTGCGCAGAAGTTTGTCCAGAAGTTCGCCCGAGCGGCTTCCAACTGGGCTTGAGCACCAGGAAAGCCATTGATAAATCAGCGCCACGCTCCGTCCCCGACACATACTATTTGTTAGAACGGACAGAGAGTTGCGCTGACTGCAGGGAATGTTTGAAGGTCTGCCCTACCGAGGCGATCAACCTTGATGCCAAACCCTGTGATCTCGAAGTTCGAGTCGGAGCCATTATTCTGGCAATGGGTTTCCAGCCTTTCAACCCGAGCAAAATGCCTGAATTAGGTTATGGCCGCATCCCCAATGTGATCACTTCGATGCAATACGAACGCCTCGCCTCCCGCTCTGGTCCTACCGAAGGCATCGTCAGTCGCATATCTGATGGAGCCATCCCCCAACGAATCGCCTGGCTGCAGTGTATTGGCTCACGCGATCAGCAAAACCCTTATTGCTCCTCGATCTGTTGCATGTATGCCACCAAAGAGGCCATGCTGGCAAAACAGCGTAATCCAGCGGTGGAATGTCAGGTCTTTACCATGGACGAACGTGCCTTTAATAAGGAGTATGACCTCTACTACCAGCAGGCCCGCGACCAGTTCGGCATTCAGTACAACCGCTGCAGGATCTCATCGGTCGATGAGGACCCTGACACTGGCGAGGTGATACTGCGCTTCCCATCGGGACGTAAGCACGAGGAATCTGCCCGGGGTCAGGGACCGATCCAGGAGGAACGATTTGACCTGGTCGTGCTGGCAGTGGGTATTCGACCCCCAAGCAAAGCGGGGGATATCGCTCGAATTCTTGGAATCCAGCTGAACCAGTACGGTTTCTGTGAGACCGATAAATTTTCGCCCCTGGCTACTTCCAGGCCTGGTGTCTTTGTCTGTGGCGCCTTTGCCTCACCCAAGGAGATCGCCGAAACGATCCTTGATGCCTCCGGTGCTGCCGCCGAAGCGATGCGATTAATGCGTGACCAGCTTGGAAAGCGGACTTTTACTCGTGGCTTCCCCTTTGTAACAACCAACGACATCCCTCACGAGCGTGAGACTGAATCTGAAGAGACCAGGATTGCCGTTGCACTCTGTGCTTGTGAGGGTGAAATTTCAAGGACCGTTAATCTCGAATTCACCCGCCAATACGCCAGCACGCTTACTAACGTGACCAACTGTCGGTCCTTCCCATTGTTGTGCGTCCCGTCTGGAATAGAGCAGCTGCGTACCTGGTTTAAAGATACGGGAGCCAATCGCCTCGTCATCGCCGCCTGCAGCCACCGCACGCATGAACCCCTCTTCCAACGAATGGTGAGTGAATGCCGCATTAACCCTTATCTGGTCGAGTTGGTAAATGTCCGCGAACACTGCTCCTGGGTCCATAACGGTGATATCGAGGGGGCCACACGTCAAGCTTGCGAATTGATTCGAATGGGCGTTGAGCGGGTCAGCCGCGCCCACCCGATCCAAAAGTTAAACCGCCAGCCAGTGCGTGCCGCCCTGGTTGTTGGCGGAGGCCCTAGCGGGCTTACAGCTGCTTTGGCAATAGCCGAAGCAGGTTTTGATGTCCACCTCATTGAACGCCAGGGTGAATTGGGGGGAAATCTTCACCATATCCACTATGTGGCGGAAGGGGACAATCCACAAAGGCTCCTGCGCGATCTTGTCAACCGTGCCGTCGCCCACGAACGCATCGCAATCCATTTGCGGACAGAGCTCGTGCAGCATACTGGCAGTGTGGGAGACTTTAAAGCGCGGCTGGCAACCAGGTCACCAAGTGGTGTCCTGAGTGAACAAGAGCTGCGTCACAGCGTTACGATCCTGGCTACGGGCGGACGCGAGTCCGGTGGTCGCCAATATTTGCTTGGACAAGACCCTCGCATTCTGCGTCAGTCCGAGTTCGAGGAAATCCTGGCACACCAACCCGAGAGAACTACCAAGCTCAAGTCTGTCGTCATGATCCAATGCGTCGAGCCCGAAGGTGAAACCGAGTATTGCTCGCGAATTTGCTGCACCAATACGATTAAAAACGCCCTGAGATTAAAGATCCTCAATCCGGCTTGCCAGGTTGTGATCCTGTACAAGAACATTATCACCTACGGTTTTCGGGAAGCCTACTACCTTGAAGCGCGTAAACGCGGTGTTCTCTTCGTACGTTATACCAAGCAAGATCCTCCAGAGATCTCCTTGGAGCTTAGCGGCGCTCGCACCAGGTTAACCGTCTCTGTTGAAGAGAATATCTTTGGCAAAACACTTGAATTTGAACCCGATCTGATTGCATTGAGCATGCCGATCATCCCCTCGCAAGGGACGAATGAAATTGCGGACATGCTTGGTGTTCCGCTGGCTAGAGAGGGTTTCTTTCTTGAGACCCACTTGAAAATGCGACCGATGGAATTCCATGATGAAGGCATCTACCTGGCGGGAATGGCCCACTATCCCAAGTTCATTGAAGAATCCATCACGCATGCGCTAGCAACCGCCGGACGGGCCCTGACCATATTAAGCCGCTCAAGTCTGCAACTGGGCGGAGTGGTGGCACAGGTCGAGGCCGAGCGCTGTACAGGCTGCCTGACTTGCGTCCGTACTTGTCCATTTGGAATCCCGGAGATGCGGTACGAGCAAGCCGGTATTGGGGAGCTGGGTGGGGCAGCCTGGATTGATCCTGCCCGTTGCCAAGGGTGTGGTACCTGCACGGCTGAGTGTCCGGCGCGCGCGATCCAACTCGAGCATTACCTTGATGAGCAAATATCAGTGGGGTTGGGGCAATGGCAAGTGCCCCCGATCCACGCCATCACTTCCGGGGTCGACTAACCCATGACAACGCTGGAATTGACCTACGTGGTAAGCCTAGATAAAGATCTTTGCAGCGCTGGCAGGGCCTGTCTGCTAACCTGCAAGTACGGTGGGCTGATGCATGTGCCCGGGGAAAGGCAACCTATGATTTATCCCTGGTCCTGCAGCGGATGTGGAACCTGTATCAGCGTATGCCCGCAGGAAGCCTTGCGCCTGATCCCAAGAGCAACGGCATGACCGATTCGCACGCCTTCACGCCAGATATTACGTTATTCACCTGCATCTACTGCGGCTATATGGCTGCCGACACGGCTGGTGCGCTGCGGATTAAATACCCGGCCAACGTAAAGTTCGTCCGCTTACCTTGCACGGGAAAAACTGATATCCAGTACCTTTTAGATGCGTTCGACCAGGGTGCCGATGGTGTCATGGTTGTGGCCTGCAGCTTGGGAAATTGCCATCATGAGCGCGGTAATGAACGCGCCCAGGCACGTGTCGGTCGAGCGCAAAAAATTCTCGAAAGTGTGGGGCTGGAACCTGAACGCCTCAGCATCCATTTTGTTTCCGGTGGAATGGGGGCGACATTCGCCCAGAATATCGTCAATATGGTAGATCGGGTAAAACGCCTTGGCCCCAGCCGCATCAAAGACGATCTCGTGCTTGTATAAACCCCGACCAAAATAACCGAATCCCCTCCGTTTGTGATGGCAGAGATTGCCGCCGCCGGCGCTTCCCGCGCGAACTCACCCCTTCAGGTTCGCATGCCCACTTGACGACAGGAACGCTGAAATTCTTGTTTGAACCGGATCCACGGTTTAAGACAAGGGAATGGAGCCGCGCTTTTCTCTCGGTCAAGCCCACGGAAGGGTGGTTTGACGCGTAATAGATTTCCTGCTCCATGCGTAGCCACCGCTGCTCCAGACGACCAATACCCACCAAGAGGATACATTTCTGCGCATGCACAACTTGAAGATGCACGCTTTATTCGGGATTTAGCTTGCCCCACCATAGGGGAGTAGAGGAGGATTTCTTCCTGAGCGAATGGCTTCTATACTGGGTAGCAGACAGCCTAAGCGCTTTGCGCGTGATGACTTGCTGCTGCCACGGCCTCATACTCGCTTCGATGCGTCGGAGGCAAGTCTTCAATGCAAGTGAAACGTGCGCCGCCTTGGAACGTGCAAGCAGGAGGTGGAGAATGGAAGATCGAAAAATCTTGTTGATGGGGCTCTTGGAGAGTCTGCAAGATAAACAAGCCTGGATCTGGAGCATGATGGATGACGACCGGCGCAATCAAGCTGGATCGGTTGACGATTGGGCCCCAAAAGATCATCTGGCACATGCAAACTTTTGGACCGAGCGCGTCATCACCCAACTCAGGATTGCCAACGCGGATGCCACACTCGATCAGCTTGAACGGTTCGAGCAGTCCAATGAGGAGACTTATGCAGCGTTCAAGCATCAATCCTGGCAAGAGATCCATCTTTGGAGCGAAAAAGTGCATGGGCAGTTGATTGATGCGCTGGCGGAAGTATCAACCGAAGATCTAGAGGATCCGGAGCGGTTTGAATGGACCAATCACCGGCCTCTCTGGAACGAAGTAGCGTTCACCGCCGTCTATCACCGCCTTCAGCATGCCTGCGATATCCTGGCTATCTGTGGGATGGCCGAACATGTGGTTGGAATACAGGAGCAATTTGCCCAGATGATGGAGGAGATGGATGCCTCCGATCGTTGGCGTGGAACCACGAGATACAATCTCGCTTGCTATTACGCCTTAGATGGAAAGCTGGAGGCTGCTTTGGCGACCCTTGCGCAGGCGCTCGAAGCTCATCCCGAATTGCGTGAATGGTCAAAGCAAGACCACGATCTTGATGCGTTGCGCGACTCTCCAGAGTTCCAGGCGCTAATGGAGGAATAGTATTCAGGGAAAACAACCAGTACTCCCCTCCCCCCGGACCACAGGTGGATTCCAACCTCATCCGAGCTGAGGTAAGCTACTTGCGATGGACGAGGCCGGAAGGCCGCCTGTGTTAAGGTCATTCTTAATTGAAATCATGTGCTTGTTAGGGATTTGCCGCCGTTAAAGGTGGCATTTTCATTCCCCCAAACTATGGTTGGTACATTTGCCTGCGATGCTCCATCGCAATTCCACCTTGTCCTAATGAATGAAATGATCCACCATTGTGGAGATTTGGTATTAGTAATGTGTTTCCTTTGTGGTCGTTCTATAATCTTCGCCCGTGCGATGGGAACTGACGGGAGACAACATCATGAACCGACGATCATTTATCCGGTTGGCTACACCCATCTTGGGTGGAATTCTTGGCACACAAGCGCTCGCGAGTTGCCGACGGGCATTTGATCTTGTGCCCACACTAACACCAACGGCGTATGATGCTGTTCTCCCAACGGCCACAATGATCCCCGATCCGACGGCAACCAAACCCTCCGATCATGCAGCTGTCATCCTTGTTAAAACCGAAGATCGGATGGAGGGGGTGTTGAAAGCGCTTTCGATCCTGGAGGCACACGATTTCAATGGAAAGCGGATGCTCGTCAAGCCAAATCTCAATAGCTCGCATGATACCCCTGGCTCAACTCATAACGAGGTGCTATTTACTACCTTGCGCTGGCTGAGAGAGAATGGCTGTGATCACATTACAATCGGGGATCGCAGCGGGATGGAGAATACCCGCCGGGTCATGGAGCGGAAAGGTTTGTTTGCCATTGCCGAATCGGAGGGAGCAAACCTGATTGCCTTTGACGAACTTGGAGCCGATGGCTGGGAGCATATTCAGTTTGAAGATTCACATTGGCCATCGGGTTTTGCGGTCGCACGCCCAGTTCGAGAAGCGGATGGTATTATCTCGCTCTGCTGCCTGAAAACCCACCGCTATGGCGGACATTTCACTTTGTCTTTGAAAAATTCAGTAGGGATGGTGGCCTATCAAGTGCCAGGCGAAGGGGTCGAGTACATGTCACAATTGCACAGTTCGTCTGACCAAAGGCGCATGATCGCTGAGATCAACACAACCTATCAGCCGGACGTGGTCATCCTCGATGCCATCGAGGCTTTTACCCATGGCGGTCCGGACACGGGGACTTTGGCCCATCCTGGGCTGATCCTGGCAGGGACAGATCGGGTTGCGATCGATGCCGTTGGTGTAGCCATCCTGCGCCAGCTGGGTACAACTGCCGTCGTTGAACAGGGTAAGATTTTCGAGCAGGAGCAGATCGCCCGAGCTGCAGACTTGGGGATCGGCATCAAAGACCCAGAGAAGATCGATCTCATCACGGATGACCCTGAGAGTACGCAAGTCGCAAATGAGATTCGATCCATTCTGCTTGAAGGATAACCGCCTCAGGTTATTGAGCCGGAGCCAAGCGGACCCTGATCGTGGGGTTGTAGTCATGATTTCTCGAAGGATCCAGCTTGGTTTGATACCATTGCAAGCGTAATAATTTAAAGTTTGTGAGGTCCAGATCCTAACAATTTGGAGGTAAACTCCAGCAGGTCCTATCCTATGATCAAATCAGCTTCCGTCAATTCATCAATCCCACGCTGGCTTAGAGATCCCTCAACCTGGATCCTGTTCACCATCATGATCGTGGCCATCCTCTCGCGAACCATCAACCTGGGAGAGCGCGTGATGAGTCATGATGAGATCAATCATGTATATTTTGCCTGGCTTTGGTTTGATGGAGGCAGCTATCAACACAACCCGGTCTCTCATGGGCCACTGCAATTCCATCTGCTCAACCTGTCCTACTTTATCTTTGGGGATAACGATATATCCGCAAGGCTACCCGCTGCACTTGCCGGTATCGCCGCCATAGCTCTCGCCTGGCCCTTGCGCAGGTGGTTCAATAAACATGGGGCCTTGGCCGCCGCCGTTCTGCTACTCTTCAGTCCATACATACTCTACTACTCGCGTTACGCCCGCAATGAGATCTTCGTTGTAGTTGAATCCCTTTTAACCCTCTGGGCGGTATTCCGCTATCTCGAGTCCAGGCAAGATCGCTGGCTCTACCTTCTGGCGGCCAGCCTGGCGCTGCATGCTGCAACGAAGGAGACTTTTTACATTCAGATCGCCCAATGGCTAATTTTTCTGGCGGTTTGGCTCGTGATCCAGTGGTTGAAGGCAGTATGGCCGTCACCACGCCTCAAGACTGTCTTCGGGGCAGCGGTTTCCGTGAGTATATTCGGCCTGGGCACGGCGCTCATCGAATTCCTGCGGGAGCGTTCAGCCGCTGGTGAGGCTGCGGTTCCAATGACCTCTTCGCTGGTCTTTATCGGTGCCGTCCTGGGTTTGGTGGGAGTCATTCTGGTTATCGTCTCCTTGATCCGCGCCTTCGGCAACAGGCTGCGCTACGAGTACCCTCTGCTCGACGTGTTTCTGATCATGATAACGATGACCCTGCCGCTCTTGGGCGCTCTGCCTGCGCAAGCGCTCGGCTGGGACCCAATGGCATATAACGAGACTAGCTCAATTTCTCGTACAACGGCGATCGTAGTCATGCTTATGCTAACTTCGCTGGCCATAGGATTGATTTGGGACCGCCGGCGATGGCTTCATTCAGCCGGGATCTTCATCCTGATCTATGTACCGCTATTCACCTCCCTCTTCAGCAATCCTTTCGGACTCTTTTCAGGGCTGGTCGGCTCACTCGGTTATTGGCTTGTCCAGCAAGGTGTTGAACGCGGCAGTCAACCTTGGTTTTACTATGCGCTGCTGCAAATCCCCTTATATGAGTTTCTCCCAGCACTGGGGACCATGTTCGGAACCTTCTTCGCCTTCTTGCAATTTGGGCGTAAGGAAAAGTTCGTGGCAGCTAACGACCAAAGAGATGGCGAAGGTAATCTTGAACCCATGCTCGTTGCATTCTTAATCTACAGCGCAGTGACCGCATTGCTGATTTATTCCTATGCAGGAGAACGCATGCCCTGGATCACGGTTCACCTCACACTACCGATGATCCTGCTTTCCGGGTGGTGGTTTGGAGCAGTCTTCAACCAAGATTCATTGCGGCGGTTCTTCTCACTTCGTGGTGCAACTGTCCTGGCCTTGGGCCTGGTTGTCCTCTTTGCCTTGGCGCGGGCTTTGCGCTTTATTGGCGGCATTCAACCTTCGTTGAGTACCGTCTTTCAAGGCATAGAGCAGTTCACCGGGTGGCTGTTGCCGTTAGCCTTGGCAGTTGTTGCGGTTCTGTTCATCTTGAGACTAACCCGCGATTTCAAGACCTTTCAATTTCTTGAACTTGCAACGATGTCATTCCTTGTACTGCTCCTACTACAAACGGCGCGCACTGCGTTTAGAGCAGCTTTTATAAACCGCGATAGCGCCAAAGAATACCTTGTCTACGCCCATGCGGCTCCGGGACCTGGGTGGGCAATGACCATGGTCGAAGAACTCTCCCAACGAACGACTGGTGGGCTTGAGCTGGCTGTTGCATATGATAATGACGCCGCTTATCCCTTCTGGTGGTACCTTCGTGACTATCCCCAGGCCTTCGCCTTTGGTACGGAGCCCAATCGCAGTCTCCGCGAATACCCGGTGGTTTTCGCCAGCGATACTAACGCGCCGCGCTACGAGGCTTACCTCGGAGATGCCTATAAGAGCATTGAGTTTGAGCGTCTATGGTGGCCACGCGAGGATTACAACAGCTTGAATTGGCAAAGCTTCAAAGAAACGCTAAGCAACCGCGCGATGATGGCTGCCTTATGGGACATCTGGTTTGCTCGAGATTACGAGCGCTACGGCCAACTTTCCGGTCATGATGTGACTGCCAGGGGATGGCAACCTGCCAGCCGTATGAAGATGTATATCCGGGAGGATTATGTCTCCGGTGTTTGGGGGCTGGTAGATGCAAGCCCAGCTGATGCTGAAAGGACCTGGCAGGACCTCTATGGTGAGCTGATGCTTGACTTGCAACCGGATGCCATCATCGGCGGTAGCGGAGCTACCCCTGGGCTATTCTCCGACCCGCGCGGGCTGGCGGTTGATTCAAATGGCCTGGTGTATATTGCCGATAGCAACAATCACCGTGTGCAAGTCTTTTCATCATCGGCTGAACTGCAGCAGGTCTGGGGCTTTTTCGCGGATACCTCCACCGGTGAGCCGCCGCCAGGTGGTTTTAACCAGCCCTGGGATCTTACGGTCGCTTCAGATGGCAGTGTCATTGTGATCGACACATGGAACCATCGTATCCAACGGTTCAACCAGGAAGGTGAGTTTATTCATACCTATGACACCAGTGCAGCCAGTTTGAGCCCTGCAGGGCTCTACGGTCCCCGCGCTGTGACGATGGATGCGCAGGGGCGCCTTTTTGTGGTCGACACGGGAAACAAGCGCGTCCTGGTCTTCTCACTCGAAGGGTTGTTTCTCGGCTCATTTGGTTCTGGCGGGCTAAGCCTTGGAAATCTGGATGAACCGGTTGGGATTGCTGTTGATAATCTTGGAAAGGTGTGGATCGCGGATACCTGGAATCAGCGCCTCCAGGTTTTTGAGGAGCGGGCAGCATTGCAATTTGATGCGGTTGGGGAATGGCCGATCGAAGCCTGGTTCGGACAATCGATCGAAAACAAACCCTACATAGCCGTCAGCCCGCAAGGACAACTTTGCGCTACAGATCCCGAGGGTGGGCGCGTGCTTTGTTTCACGCGCGAGGGAGATTATTTGCTAGGTTTTACCAGCAGGGGCATGATTCTGCCGGCCGGGATCGCCTTTGATCCTGATTGCCGCCTGTGGGTCAGTGACGCTGGCTCTGACCGCGTCATTCGATTTGATCCCGGGATATGCCAGGGCGCAAGTATGGCTCCGTAGTGAACTCAGGAGAATACACATGAAGACATTTATTAATAAGTCTTGGATCTTCCTCATGGCAAACATCCTCTTTTTGAGCTTGACTGCCTGCGGCCTGCTTACTGTCGAGCGCATCGTAGATCAGCGAACCGAGATAACACCAGCGGACCCACTGGAACCACCCCTTCCCACCTTCCAACAAAAACTCGAACAGCAAGATGATTTGATCGAAGCCATGGCCACGCAGCTTGCTTACCTTTCAACCCAGAACGCGCAGTACGGTACACAAATATCCTACCTGGCAACACGTGCACCAGCGCTAAGCACTGCGGCCCCCAATTTATCTCCAACGACACCCCCGCTCATCGTGGGGGATGTGCTGATCGAGGAGGGCAACTGTTGTATCGGCGCCATTGCTGGCGAGTCGATTGAAATGCACGTGCGCTTTACCGCCTTTGGAACGGAAGCATCCGTGACCGAGATGCGCTACAGCACCGGCCATTACGGCTCGCTCGATGCAGATTTCAACGCTGCGCCATGGCTGCCCTTTGTTGAGCAGAAGTCGTTCTTATATCCGGTCCCAATCAATTGGACCGGTTTCTATGTTCGAGTCCAATACCGTGATCTATTAGGAAACTTGTCTCCCATCTATACGGATGATATTTCTGTCGAGGGAATGCCCGCACCCACGCCTTCTCCAGGAGGGTAAAAAAAATGGCTAGATCCATCGATTTAGAGACCTGGCCGCGTCGCACCCACTTCGAAACCTATCAACATGTCGATTACCCCCATTTCAATATGACCGCCACGATCAACGTCGATCACATGATCCCGGCTGCACGAATGCACCCGGCCAGTTTAACCATCGCCATCACATATTTGCTGGCGTATACAGCAAATCAAATAGAGAATTTTCGCTGGAGAATTCGAGGTGAGGAGGTTGTTGAGCACGACACCGTCCACCCCTCGATCACTATCCTTACGCCCGATAACCTCTTCAGTTTCTGCACCATGGAGTATGAGCCTGACTTCTCTAGTTTTGCGCTGAACGCTGCCAATACCATCGAGCAAGTGAAGGCAAACCCGACGCTTGCAGACGAACCCAATCAGGATGATTTGCTCTTCATGACCAGCATCCCCTGGGTTTCCTTTACCAGTTTCATGCATCCCACACATTTCCATCCGGCAGATTCAGTGCCCCGGATAGCATGGGGCAAGATCTACGAGGCCGAAGACCGACAGGCCATGCCCTTATCGGTCCAGGGACATCATGCGCTCATGGATGGTCTTCACGTCGGGTTGTTCTATGAGCAGATGCAGGAGAACTGCGACAGCGCAAAGGTGCTTCTGCGCCAATAGCCACACCCCTTGACCCTTAGGGTTTTCTTGACCCAAGCTCTCCTTTCCGCCATACTCTCAGCTATGTGCCATAGAATCTCTATCTTTCTACTTACTGGCATCTTCCTGCAGAGTTGTTCTGCATTGGGAGGATTGCGTTCGACCGACCCCCCTGTTGTGGAAGTCGGAACAGCGGCTCCAACCGAGGCAGCCTTCAGTGCACCGACGCTTCCACCAGAATATACGCTCACCCCAACTGTGACGAAAACACCCACCTCCCCACCCTCGCCAACCCCTTTCCAGGTAGTGACAGTGGAGGCAACTGCATCCCCGGAGACCAGCTTGACGCCCGTAGCCACGCCAATCCTCTTCGCTGGCCAGTGGCAGCTGTACGAATCCCGACGATTGGGGGTTTCGATCCTCGTGCCCCCTGAGCTTGATGCATTCGACTATGGCCAGGGGATCAGAGTTGGGGATCCGGACGTACTCTCCGGCAATTCAGCCCTGTTTGTTGAAATCCTGCTCGATCAAGCCAGCTCCTATCGACTGCCCGATAATATCGATGCTACCAATCCCCGCAACGTGCTTGAAGCGGTGATCCGCGAGTTAGAACAGGATTACACCGAGCTTCAATTAGTGCGGCCAATCCAGGATGTCGCTTTCGATAGCATCAACGCATCCGAAGTGGCCGCTCGCGCCTTGCTGGTTTCGGGTGAGGAAGAAATCACCATTAACTGGTATCTGGCCGTCGCAATTCAGGATGAAACCGTGGCGCGATTTTATGGTTCGTCGCCGGCCAGCGCCGGTGTAACCTTGATCTCTGTAGCTGAGCGCATAGCTGAGTCCTTCGCATTCATAGAATAGTTACTACACCTAACAGCTCCCAGCTTCGCTGTAGCAGCCAAAAATTCACAAATACAATTTATTCATAATCTTGATGCGCGCACATCGATGGACTGGCGATGTACGCGAGAGGTTGCCACCGCGGGCCCCTTCCTTCTGCCTCAAATTTCGATACAATCAAGAGGACCACGAAATGGCCACTTGGCTGTCCTGTTGTGTTCTGTGTTTAAGGCTCGAGGAAACTAAAGCGATGCCCACCAATCTTCCACCAAATTATTACAAAATCGAAGAGCGCTTTCGGGAAGCCAAGACCAATGAGGAGAAGATCGGTCTTCTCGAAGAGATGATGAGCGTCATCCCGAAGCATAAGGGGACCGACCATCTGCGGGCAGACCTGCGGCGAAAACTTTCAAAGTTGAAGGACGCTAGTGAAGCGCGCAAGAAGACGGGTCGTGCAACCTCGGTATTCCAGATCGACAAGGAAGGGGCGGGACAGGTTGCCATCGTTGGTCTTGCGAACACGGGTAAATCCGCTTTCGTCGCTTCCGTGACGAATGCCACCCCAGAGGTGGCAGACTTCCCTTTCACTACATGGCAGCCAACACCCGGCATGATGCCGATTGAGAACATCCAGGTGCAATTGATCGACACCCCCGCCCTTGATCGCGAGTTCTTGGAGCCGGAGTTGCTCGATCTGCTGCGGCGAGCGGATATGATCCTTATCATGGTTGATCTGCTGGCAACACCGTTCGATCAGCTCGAATCAACAGTGGCAACCTTGACTGACAGCGGCATCATAGCCGAAGACCGGATTGATCACTATCCAGACGATCGCCGCTGGTATGCCAAGCCCATCCTGGTCGTGGTGAACAAGTGCGATGATGAGAGCCAGCTTGAAGATTTCCATGTCTTCTGTGAATTACTTGAGGGAGGGTGGCGCTGTATGCCACTTTCGGCTGTAACAGGTTTTGGCCTTGAAGATCTTCAAAAAGCCATTTTTGAGGATCTGAAGATCATGCGTGTCTATTCAAAAGCACCAGGGCGGGAACCGGATAAGAATGCACCCTTTGTTTTAGACATCGGGACAACTGTCGAGGAATTTGCCGGAAAGGTGCACAAAGATTTTGCTGAGAAACTCAAATCAGCAAAGCTTTGGGGCAGCTCCGATTTCGATGGTCAAATGGTTAGCCGCGATTATGTTCTCCAGGATGGCGACATCGTCGAGTTGAAGATCTAAACACCTATCCTTTCACGCTCAGCTCTGAATCAATGTGGGGGCACGAAAGCTTGCACCTGCGCCTTCGGCAAGCAAGACGTGCCCCTCCCACTTTTCATGCGAGAAATCTCGCAAGGAATCAGTAATGCTTTCTTAATCCTTTTCTGGAACATGATCGGATAAAACTATAGGGAAACAGAATGAACGCATGGAGGGAGCATGACGGCAAACACGAGAATAGAGATGGCCACACTAGGAGGCGGTTGTTTCTGGTGTCTTGAGCCTGTTTTTGAAGAATTAGTGGGTGTTGAGAAGGTTGTGGTTGGGTATGCCGGTGGGGAGCACCCCTCCCCGGATTACAAATTGGTCTGTTCGGGGACAACAGGTCACGCAGAGGTGATCCAGATTAGCTATGATCCCGAGGCAATCACTTTCCGCCAAGTCCTGGAGGTCTTTTTCAGCGTCCATGATCCAACGACGCCAAACCGCCAGGGCGCCGATGTTGGAACACAGTATCGCTCGATTGTCCTTTACCATGACGAGCAGCAAAAGCAAACGGCTGAGGAGCTGATTGAGGCGTTGGATTCCCAGGAGATCTGGAAGAATCCTATCGTTACGCAAGTCGAACCGCTTTCAACGTTTTATCCCGCCGAGGAATATCACCAAGCCTACTATCGCAAGAATCCCGGTCAGGGCTACTGTATGATGGTTGTCGCACCCAAACTTAAAAAATTCCGCCAGAACTATGCAGAAAAACTGAAGCAAACCTAATAAGGGGCTGCAACAACCAGGCTGCGAGCGTGTTCCGGTATCGTATTCCAGGCCCAGGCCTATTAAATTTCATCCTCATCAGGAGTCATGGGTAAGAACGAGGTAAACCACGCTGAGTCGGTATAGACTCCAAGGGCAGTTAAAATTCAAGCGTTACCTGGAATTTCGTTGATCGGAGATCCTATCTTGTGAGCGATCGGCGTAGGGTCCTATTCATACTTCTCCTTCTGTGTATATTGTGCCTTGCTGGCATGCTTTATTGGGGCATTGGTCCGACCCTCACCTGTGCCTTCCCTTCTAACGACACGTCCAATCCGGGTCGCTCTGTTCATACAATTGAAACCAGCGGTGGTCAACGCTGCTTCCTTCTCTATATCCCAGAGACACCTGAGGCGAACCAACCGCTGCCGTTGATCATCAACCTTCACGGGTTAAGCTCTAATCCTCACGGTCAGCAGTTTTTTTCGAATTTGAATTCCGCGGCTGGGAACAGCTCTGCCGTCGTGGTTTATCCGCAAGGTACTGGTTTCCCCCAACGCTGGAACGCCGACCCTTCCTTTTCCCGAGGCGGCGCAGATGATGTCGGTTTTATCAGGGAACTCATCGATCACCTCACCACCCAACTCAAGATAGACCGCCAGCGTATTTTCGTGAGCGGCTTTTCCAATGGCGGAGCGATGACTCTGCGTCTGGCATGCGAACTAAGCGACCAGATTGCCGCGATTAGCACAGTTTCAGCGCCAGTCTCAAGCGCTCTCCTTGCATGTCAGCCCGAACGGTCTGTAGCTCTCATCGCCTTTCACGGCACTCGCGATCCCATTGTGCCCTATGTTGGTAGAGAGCGCGACGAATGGGTATTACCCTTTTTTCGCCAGGGACATATGCCAACCCCCACCCTCACCGCAACGGAACTTTGGGTGGACCAGTGGGCAGCTTACAACCTATGCAGCCTGCCACCGAGTCAACAATCACAAGGTGATGCGATCGAGAGAGTGCATTATTCGGAGTGTTCACAGGACGCGGAGGTCATTTTGTACACCGTAGTTGACGGTGGCCATACCTGGCCTGGCGGCCGTCCGATCCCCTTTGTGGGAATGACCTCCCGTGACCTGAGCGCCTCAGAGCTCATGGTGACCTTCTTCATGGAACATCCTTTGCCCAGCGCATCACACACAGAAGATGAAGAATGAAACCTGGCATCGTTTCCTTGGCGCTATGTCCGACCTGGTACAGATGCGTGCGATGCTCATGGGACCCTGCACCACAATCTCATTTGCACTTGGGCGAAAAACTGGGATCATTCCGTTATAAATGCGCCACAAGGAGCCAATATGCCCTTCCTGAAATTATCTGATTTCGAATCCAGGGAGATCATTCCTGGGTATCAAGCTGTGTTCGTCCATACCGAAAATATGACCCTGGCCTATTGGACGATTGAAGCAGGGGCTGAGATGCCCGTGCATTCACATTCTCAGGAGCAGGCTTCCAGTATCTTAGAGGGCGAATTTGAGCTCACGCTTGAAGGGGAAACCCGGGTCCTTCGCCCGGGAATGGTTGCACTCATTCCTTCCGATGCGCCCCACGGCGGTAAAGCAATCTCGGATTGTCGCCTCCTGGATGTATTCCACCCAGTGCGCGAGGATTACCGCAACACCTGAAGGGGAGGTAGGTTCGAGCTTTCATCCCTACATTGGGGGATTGCTGGCATAGTCCTTCACGGCATACAATAGATTTGGAGAAGAGGAGTCTGGCATGATTAAAGCGATGGTACTCTTCCTTCTGGTCCTGGTGCTTGCCGGATGGTTCATCTTAAAGCCGGGATCCTTTTTCATCCCACCCTCTGCGTATGAGCCCGACGGGGTCATCCTGATTTATTACGAGAAACCGGCTGGTATGCCCGTCTTCTCTTCACCGGCGTCACTGTGCCAGGCAATGTACGGTGAAATTACAACCGCTTGTCTTGAATTCGGAGAGCGAACTGCCTCCGAACTTTCCCGTCGGCTTATAACCAGGCTACCCTACGCTGACTGGGCTTATGAACTTTTTCTACCCCAACGCTAGTGGTCAGAGCAACAATTGGGATTGAACGATTCTCGATCCGTCGGTGTAATCTAAGCAGCAAGACCACACTTATACCTGCAAGATCACTCGAGATGAGAATCTTGGCATGGAAGCGCACTCCCAATACCACGACGATGACTTTGAAAGAGGCATGAAGCGCTCGGTTCCGGTTGATCTGCTGCGGGGGTTGATCATGGTGCTGATGGCACTTGATCACGCCAACTACTTCATCGCCCAGCAACACTCGAGTGGCGAATACTGGGGCGGACCGATCCCGGTGTTCCCTTCAGTTCTGGCATTCCTCACCCGTCTCGTCACACACTACTGCGCCCCCGGATTCTTCTTTCTGATGGGCATCGGCATGTTCCTCTTTGCGCAGGCTCGCCGCAAGAAAGGCTGGAGCGAGTGGCAGATTGTTCAACACTTCCTCATTCGAGGTTCACTTCTGATCATCCTGCAATTAACCCTGGTTAATTTCATTTGGCAATCAGGGCCCTTTGGATTTCCTGATTTCTACATTGGCGTACTCGTCGGGCTGGGCGGGGGCATGATCCTCTGCAGTTTTCTACTCAGGCTGAATCCACTTCCGCTGCTTTCGCTGGCTCTGCTCTTCTTCATTGGCACAGAAATGCTCCACCCGGATCCTTCAATGTGGAATCTGCTGGAGCCGGATCCTTTCAACTTGATCTTGCTGCGCAGCGGTGGTACGGCTACCTTCTGGTCGAATTATCCTATTCTGGCTTGGATTGAGTTAATCCCGTTTGGCATGGCTTTTGGGCATTGGCTACAACGAGATCGTGAAAGCGCCTATCGCCGTTCCCTGATCCTTGGATTTACATTCCTTGGATTGTTTGCCCTCATACGCCTACTGAATGGCTTCGGAAATATCCGCCCCAACCCCGGTGATGGATGGATGGACTTCCTCAGCCTGGTTAAATACCCACCAAGCATGACCTTCACTCTCTTCACAATGGGTGGCAATCTATTGCTGCTATGGTTCTTTTCAAGGAGCGCGCAGAAGGCAACCCAAGTGGTGAACCCTTTGTTGGTATTCGGTCAGGAGCCGCTCTTCTTCTACATTCTTCATCTGATCGGTTATGCAGCATTAGGCCGCTGGCTTACCCCCCGTGGGTCCTCCCTGGCAGTCATGTATCTGTTGTGGCTGTTTGGTCTTGTGTTGTTTTACATTCTGACGTTAGGCTACGCACGTCTCAAACAAAAACAACCAGCCGAATCGCTCTTGCGCTTGCTTTAATTGCCTGTATTGTCATCAGGAAATTACCCCCAAAATCTCAAAGGCTGGCTCAGCCAAGTTGAAAGCCGCTTGGAGCCGTGTCATAATCCTGTTCTCTTGAACTAGGCATTCCAGCCAGGGAGAAATACATGAAACGTGTGCTTTGGATCTTCGGGTTGATCGCCGGTGTAAGCCTCCTGGTGGTCCTGATCCACTTCATCAACCGTCAGCGCATGGGCTATATGCTCGATTTAGCCTACGACCCTGCCCAAGATCGCCTTTACGCTGTCGCCGGAGATAGCGGGCTCTATTCGTTTGAGGTTGCGGAGGGCCAACTTAACCGCATCTCACGCTTCTATGATGAAGGCTATTACCGCAGCATCGAGATCCAGGGAGAGCGGGCCTACATCGCCGACAGCGAGCGCGGATTGTTGATCCTGGATATAAATCAACCCCGTCCGAGCCTGGTCTATGCCGGAGAAGGTTTACAAGCGCTGGGGCTGCACCTGGCTGGTGGTCTTCTGTATCTGGCTGCAGGCGAAGATGGTTTGATCATTTACTCGCTTGCTGACGCCGATGCCCCCCAGGAGATTGGGCGTTATCAGAATCTAGAAGAGGCGTGGGATGTCACGGTTGACGGCTATCTGGCTTATATTGCCGATGAACCTCGCGGACTGGAGATCCTGGACGTCTCCTCTCCCGCCCAGCCAAAGCAATTGGGATATATATCCTGGGACCCGGTTTATGCCCAGGCAGAGTTGGTCAGAGTCGAGGCTGGTTTTGCTTACCTCGCCACCGGTCAATACGGAATGACCATCATCGATGCGCGTGTGCCGAGTTCGCCAGTGATCGCAGCCACATACAAACCTGGACCCGCCAGCATAGCTCAGGGCCTCACGGTTAAGAACTGGCTAGTTTATCTTTCCATCCATGATGAGGAAGATGGCAGCCAGAATGGGTTACACATCCTGGATGTACGCAATCCCTATAACCCCCAACTCCTCTCGACCGCAACGTATGCCGAAGCATCGGAAGGGGTGATAGTGCATGCCGATACAGCCTTCGTGGCAAATCCCTGGGCTGGCTTGCGGGCTTATTCAATCAGTGAACCAAAGCAACCACAACTCTCAGACCGCTTCCGGTATTTCCCTTGAGCCTTTTAATGTTTGACGATAGCATGTTGGATCGAAACTCGATGGGAGATTTGGAAAATTGAATAAAATAAGTGCGTGGTTGAAGCAATATTGGTTTTTTGGTCTCGTTCTAACTTCGATCATAGTTCTCCAAATCATCCCCGGTCATCGTGCCTTCGATGATGCTTATATAACTTACAGGTACGCACATAATTTATCTACTGGCAATGGTTTTACCTATAATCCTGGTGAAAAGATCCTTGGCACTACCACACCTTTATATACACTCTTACTCGCGGCTTTGGGCTCATTAATATCAATAAAAGAAATTCCAACCATTTCCCTCATAATAAATTCGATCGCAGATATAGCTTCAGTCCTTCTCCTCTTCAAAATCATCTCAGAATTACAATTTCCGAAGTATTTAGCAGCGGGAACTAGCTTGGCCTATCTGTATAATCCTCTCCGCATTGGGGTCTCTAGAGGCGGAATGGAAACAGCTTTGGTGGTTTCGCTCATCCTCGCTTCTTTGTATGTCTTTGTCATTCGAAAGAACTATCCATTAGCAGCAATATTGTCTGGTTTCGCCTTCCTCGCACGAGCAGACACGCTCGTATTGCCACTCCTTTTTGCTGGCTATCAAATCTTATGGGCAAAAAAGCTCCCTGTGAGGGAGTTCGTCCTATTTATTATCGTTACTGCTCCATGGTTGCTATTTTCGGGATTCTACTTTGGCAGCGTTCTACCACATTCCATCATCGCCAAATCAAATGCATACCTGCTTTCTCCCGTTCAGGCCACTTCAACATTTCTTGGGTATTTCGCCACTCGCTCACCATTAAAGAATCCCGGCTGGCCTTTATGGGTGCTGGGTATCTCCCTACTTATCAATATGTGGTTATTCACAATTGGGTCAATTTCAATCATTAAAAAGAGTCGTCATGCATGGATAATGATGCTTTTTCCGATTATTTATTCGCTAGGCCTGATGATTGCCAATCCGCTCCTGTTTATCTGGTATTTTCCACCCTTTCTCGTGCTCTTTAACAGTTTGATCATTGTTGGAATACATGCGCTATTGGGTAAAAACGGATCCTCGATATCGGCAGCCGTGTCACTGCTCTTCGTCGGACTTTTACTGGTTGTGGAATGGAAAGTCCTCGATCAACCTGTGGAAGGTATATCTTCAAACTTGAGGGATCATGAGGCCCTGTATGAATTTGTAGCTGACTCTTTAGAAGAGGAAATACGTTCGGGAAGTACGATTGCAATGCCGGAAATTGGCGTGCTCGGCTACTCCTTCCTTGAGAGTAAAATTATCGACACTGTTGGACTTGTAACCTCTGAAGCGATTAAGTATCAATACCGTTCTCCTCAAACGGGGCAGCAATTCAGTTATGCAATACCCACCGAGTTAATCCTGGATCTTGAACCTGATTATGTACTATCGTTGGAGATCTTCATTCGCCCAAGCTTGTTAACTTCGGAAGCATTTCTGCATCAATATAGTGTCTTAAGTGTGATTCCTAGCGATGCTATGGGGAGTAATGGTTTTTATGTGTTCAAACATACACAACATGATTCCGAATAAGCAATCATCGTCGTGAGCAGTTCTATTTGCTGACGCGGGAGCCACCAGGATCGCTTATTCGTACAGTGCTGAGGTGGTATTAAAATCCGGCGTGGATTCTGTTGTGATGAAAGAGCCCCAACGATGGACCTGGGGCGCTTTATTTTGAGGCAGTCGTCCCGAGGCCCTACATTTCCAGAGCACGCACACGCCATTCAACCAGGACCAACAAACCAGTCGTGGTCCCCAACATGCTCAAGATTCCTCGAATATAGACATCCGAAGGGACAGTTTGCACGAAAGAAGACCGGATCAAATCGGCAAAACCAACGGAGGGCATCCACTGCATCAGAACTTGCCACCAGGCCAATTGACCAGCAGCAGGAGTGAACTCCAGAAAGACTGGCACAAGCATGACCAGGAGGAGCAAGCCAAACCACAAACCCATACTGGAGGGATTCTCCGTGAATATACCCACCAATAATCCAAGTGCGACCGTAAAGGATGATCCTGCCAAAGCAGCCAGAATAGCTACGTCCCAGTGCACAATCCAACGGGCGGACATAGCCAATGCTACCGCCACCACGATCAGGCTATAAAAAAGTCCGGCGATTGCTTTTCCGAGCACAAACTGGCTCTGTTTCGCCGGCGAAACCATCAATGCCGCAAACGTGCCCCTCTCTTTTTCCTCGACCATCAAGTAGGGTGTGAGCATCCCACCAACGGTAAAGATCACGATTACCAGGGAGCTTGAAATCATCGTCGGCTGTCCAACTGAGTCATAGGATGGAAAACTTGCTCCCCCGTTAGTATCGATCGTGATGGGTCCGCCTCCGATGGTCTCTGCCTGCGACTCCACCTCGGTGACCATCGCCGCCACATCATGTGGAGCCATCCAGTGAGGATAATAGCCTTCGATCACGTTGGCGACGAGTCCTTCATCTGATCCAATCGCTGGATCAACCTTTAACCCCAACATTTGGCTAAAACTACCGCCAACACGCTGGCGTAATTCATCTTCGCTGCGCACCCTGCTGATATCAAGATCCTCGGCTTTTGCCAACTCCCGAACCAGAGTTGTGCGCCCTGGATCAAATATGCTTAAAGCAAGCGTCGATCGCATGGACATCAAAAACGGCAGCGCCATAGCTGAGAACCAAACCATCAACGTGCCAATTCCAATCCTGAGAATCATCTTATTTTGGATCGCATCACGGATATCCTTCAGCGCGAAGGCGGTCACGATCCTAAGGTAGCCCAGTAGATTATTCCTTGTCATTGTTCCACCTCCCCCTATTGCTCAGCGCGACGCAGGAGCCAAGCGACCAATACAATGATCGGAATCGATCCCAGCGTCAGGACTGCCAGTTCAGGAAGGAAATCCGATAGAGAAACGACTTCAATCGTCGCTGCGCTTAGAGCACGGCTCAAGACAACACTCGGAATCCAGCGCATGATTGCGATAGCTGTTGAAGGGATCAAGCCTTCCATGATCACGAGGAAAGTGGGTATCAAAAGCGGAATCAGGATCACCCATGCCCATAGCATCAACTGCTGGCGGTTTTCGAGGATCGAACCGAGCACCAGCCCAAGTGATGTCATGAAGAATGAGCCGGCGGTGAAAATCAGCAGTCCGATACCCCAATGCGTAATCAGGGGGCCATAGATGGCCATCCCTATCACGCCGATGACAAGAGAGTAGGCCAGTCCAACCAGCGCCTTGCCAAGGGTAAGCTCTAGCGGTCTCACCGGTGAAACCTGCAGCGCTTCCATCGTGCGATTGATCTTCTCCTCGAGCATGATATGAGGCAAGAACGAGACGCCCATCATGACGGCGCAAAAGGTAAGTGATAGCCCCATTAAACGCGAAAGCCCTGTTGAATCGAGCTCGGGGTAGATACTGCTGCGATCAATCTCTATCTCCACGCTCTGACCCGCCAAGCTGCTCAGCTCTTCTTCCACGATATACTCCAGTTCGCTTACTTCTTCCTCCTTCAACCAGTGCACGGCATACCCCTGCAAGCTTAGCGCTGATCCTTCCGCAATCCTCTGATCGATATCTTCAGGCAGGCTCAGGCCCAGCTCTGGGCGATCAGCCTCGCTCGCCCCCAACTTCATGCGTTCCTCCGAAGGGGAGAGATACACTTTGAGAAAGGGGCTATCCTCCAGCATTCCACCAAAAACCGATTCACCCGGATCGGCAACAATCACTGTCGGTGGTGCATCCCGATCGGTCAGGCCTGGCATATAGCGATACACAAAGACGATAAATAGCACCGGCAAGATCACCGCCAGTGTATTCTTATTCCTTATCGCTTCGACAAGGTCCTTGGCCACAATCGCAAGGATAATGCGCAACCTTCCAACTTTTGGGCTTGCCCTGGTAGACATGTTTCTTACTCCTGTTATGTTGCCATCTCCTGCAGATCAGGCAGGCCTAATGGCAATCGATAGAATTCTAGACCAGTGTAAAAAGATTGCCAGGTATCCTGACCTCGCTAGTAAAGCGCATGGCCAGTGAGTCTAAGGAAGACATCTTCTAAGGTCGCCTCTTCACTGGCAGCATGGGCAGCTTTCAATGTATCAGGTGAGTCAATCGCCACGATACGTCCTTTATGCAGGATGGCGATCCGGGAACAAAGGCGGTCGGCTTCTTCCATGTAATGGGTCGTCAGAAACACGGTCACGCCATCATCAGAAAGTCGGGCGATGATTGAACGGATATCGCGGGCTACACCCGGATCCAGGCCACGCGTGGGTTCATCCAGGAAAAGAACTACGGGCTCATGCAGCAGTCCCCGGGCGATCAAGAGCCGCTGCTTCATGCCATTAGAGTACGTCTTCACCTTGTCATCGGCCCGATCTGCAAGGCCAGTCACCTGCAGCAGCTCTTCGACACGCGCTTTCGGTACACCGTAGATACGGGCGAAGAAATCCAGATTATCCCGTCCTGTCAGCCGCTCATAAAGGTTCTGGAATTCGAAGACCACACCAATGCTAGATTTCAGGGCCTGGTGCTCTTGCACTATATCCCACCCCGCAACCGTTGCTTTCCCCTGCGTCGGTCGCAACTGGCCGGTGAGCATTTTTATCGTCGTCGTTTTACCGGCACCATTCGGTCCTAAGAACCCGAAAACCTCTCCGACCTCGACATCGAAACTAATATGGTCTACGGCACACAGGCCGTTGTAGTGGCGTGTCAGTTTGCTCACTTCAATTGCGTGCATCGCACTGCCTCCGTAACTTCATTCACGCTTCCTGAACCAAGCCAGCAACCGGCCAGCCAGGTGTTTAGCTCTTGCACTAAGCCTAGCGAAAGCCAAAACGCAACGCAATAAAAACGCGCCGAACGGCGCAATTGGGGGGTTGAACGGCGTATGAAGCAGGAAATTGGAGCGGATTCTCTAACGTTTAGTAGCCCAGCAGATCGCGTAGCTCGGCTGCCGCTGTCTTGCTCAAGGGGACGAGCGATCCCTCCTGATCGCTTAGGCGCAGGCTGTAGCTGTCACGCGTAAAGGGGATCACTTCACTCACATGCTGAAGATTGACAAGGTAGCCTCGGTGTGCCCGGAAGAAACCGCGCAGATGGAGACGTTGTTCAAGTTCACTCAGTGTGAACTGGCTTCGCAAGATCCTGCCATCGATCAAATGCAATTGGGCTTTACCTTCATCCGCGTCGGCAAACAGGAGTTCTGAGGGATGGATCAAACTAACGCTGCCCTCTCCCTTAACTGGAATCTTAAAAGGCAGCTGGGCTTCCTGCCGCTCAGCCAGGGAGGAGGTTTCCACGATCTTCCCGGCCTCCATGCTATAGATCACATCGCAGAGCGGATCCAAAAGTGAACGGTCATGGGAGAAGATCGCCACACTTGCCCCTGCTGCTGCCTGTTCCCGAATGAGCTGACGCAGGAGCTCGATCGAATCCTGATCACAGCGCAGGAAAGGTCTATCCAGTAAAAGAATGCTGGGGCGATGCAGGAGTGCACGTCCGAATGCCAATCGGCGGCGCTGACCCGGCTCAAGCCGGTCTACCCGTGTACTGCCCTGATCACGCAAGCCGACGGAATCCAGCACTTCAGCCGCCCGATTTCTCGGCAAGCCATACAATTTTGCCGTGAAGTTCAAATTCGCCACGGCAGGCCGGGCATCATACAACCCATCCGCCTCAAACAGAACCCCAACTTCAAGGCTAAAGTTATCTTTATCAAGGCGCGGATCGATCCCTGCTAGCTGCATGGTCCCGCGCGTCAATTCGGTTTTACCGATGGCAAGGGCAAAGAGCTCATCGACGCCAGATTGTGCAGGACCCACAAAAGCTGCAACCTCACCCGCTTGCAGGGTTAGGCGAGGGATATCAATTACCTTCCGACCCTCTCGAACCTTCTGCGCATTGATGATGCTGATCATGTTTCTGACTCCGGGCCACATCTTAGCATAAGGATGCTCCCAGCGACCAATTTGCGCCAGTCTCGTAGTAAGGTGATACTCAGCCCTATATGGCGCTGACGCAGCTTAAGCCCCGTGTGATTGGATACCTCTGGGAAACACCGGTTCTGGTTCGTGGTGCGACCTGGTTCCCCCTTACCCAGATTGCGACTTCAATTGTTCTCTACTGGCATGGCAGAAAGCGCACTCCGCTTCGACCTTTCTGTCAGCAGCTAACCCTCGCTGGGCTGAGCACCGCCGTGATCCTCGGCTCAGAGTGGGCGCACAATCTCTCTCATTTATATAGCGCTCATCGCATGCGAAAACCGATGGACGAATTTCATATCATGCTTGGCATGCCGCGCTGTATTTACCATGATGTAAATGATGCGGATGTTCCCCCGCGCCAGCACATCCAGCGGTCTATCGCCGGACCCATGCTCAACGCAAGCCTGCTTCCTTTCCTGGTGCGCCTGCGCAAAGCAAGCGAACCCGGGTCGCTAGCCCACGAAGTTTGGAACGCTGCCGTCGGGATGAATGTATTCCTGGCAACTGCATCCCTGCTACCCATACCAGGCATTGATGGTGGACCCATTCTCAAGTGGAGCCTGGTTGAGCGGGGATACTCCGTTAACGAAGCTGATCAACTGGTCCGCCGTGTAAATGGCCCGTTGGCTGTACTGCTGGGTTTTAGCGCGGTGCTGGCATGGTTGAGAAAAAAACAGTTCCTGGCATTCATCCTCGGACTTCTATCTGGTTCAGCGCTTAGTATATTCCTTGGCTGGATCGATGAGTCTGAGATGCTTCAAGCAACGCATAAAAGGAGGGAAGGTCTATCATGATCCCTGGTTTGAAAGTTATTGCTGGTGCTGTCATCGGCCTTTTTGGCCGAAAGATCTACTGGTTCGCCGTCGCAGCCGTCGGCTTCTTCGTAGCCCTTGACCTCACCGGCCGTTTTTTTGAAGGCCAACCCGTCTGGATCGCCATCGTCGTTGCGCTTATCGTGGGGGCAATTGGTGCTATCCTGGCAGTAACAATCCAACGGATCGCCATTGGCCTCACGGGCTTCCTATTGGGCGGTTTCTTGCTGCTTCAGATCTTGACCGCGTTTGATCTCCAGTTAGGTGGGTGGAATTGGTTGATCTTTATCCTGGGCGGTCTTGTGGGGATGGCCCTGCTCTCAGCCGTATTCGAATGGACCCTGATCTTGCTTACCTCCGTCATCGGGTCCATTCTGATCACGCAGTCATCCCTGCTCCCTGCCGGCAGCCGGACACTCGTTTTCATCCTGGCTCTGCTCGTGGGCCTGGGGGTTCAAATTGGCATGCAGATTGGTGAAAAAACCGGGGAGGGTTAATCCTGCTGGGCTGAGCAATGGGAATAGGGCGTGATACTCACTCGATCCGACTTTGGGGTATAGTTAGCAGGTGCTTCCACACCGGGCTTGCGCGGGCGGCTCGTGGATCACGAGGAGAGAAACGATGAGACGTCCAATGTTCGCCATCCTATCTAGCGCAATGCTCCTTCTCAGCTTCGTTTCCTCCTGCCGCGCCTTGCGACCACCAGAATCGTGCGGATTGGGCAGCTTCGCCAACGACACCGCCTTTGATCTCTACTTTAGCGACCTGGATCTGCTCGATGTGGAGGGCAACACCGGGGAACCCGACCGCGATGGCACCCCTCGGTTCGAGGAGGGTCAGGCGATAAACCTGTGGCTGCAGGTGAAATCAGACTCACGCGTGCGCATTTGTGTTGAGGAAACGCGCGGAGGTGGCGAGATCGCCTACGACGAGACCGCCTCCTATTCAGGCGGCCAAACTGCAGTTCCCTTCGGCGTTCTCGAGCGGGGACCCTACGTCATCCGCATTGGCATCGACGGCACCCTCGTGCGCAACGTGCCCTTCAGTATTCGCTGAAACGCTCCCTAAAGACTTTCACACCTTGATCTCAGCAGCCGATTCTTCCTCGAGCGTGCCGGCGCGTCGCCAACTCGATCTGTATCGCTCAAACTGGATGAAGTTTGTCAGGCTTTGGTGTGACATCCTCCACTGGAGCATATCTTCACCAACATCCTATGATTAGAAGCAGGACGGCGAGCCTATCGTTGGAACGATTTCCCACAATATGCTCCTAACCAAGAAGGGGCGCTCCGTGACAGACGGCGCGCAGGCAGACACCCTCAACCTGGTGAGCCGTGCCGAAGATCAAGCGCCGGTTGGCGCTGTTATGGTCGTTGGCGGCGGTATCGCCGGAATGCAGGCCAGCCTTGATCTGGCCGATCAAGGATTCCGGGTCTATCTGGTCGAGGCCAAATCCGCCATCGGCGGGCATATGGCGCAGCTCGACAAGACATTTCCCACGAATGACTGCGCCATGTGCACCATCAGCCCCAAGCTGGTTGAAACTGGCCGAAACCTGAACATTGACATCCTGGTCGACACTGAGGTCGTCAAAGTTGACGGCGCTGCGGGAAATTTCAGCGTAACCGTCAAACGCAAACCGCGTTATATCGATCTTGAAAAATGTATCGGGTGCGGGGATTGCGCTGACGTCTGCCCGGTGATCCTTCCCGATCCCTTTAATGAAGGGTTATCTAACCGCCGCGCCGCCCACAAACTCTACCCGCAAGCGGTTCCCAACGCCTTCACAATTGAAAAATTGGGGGTTTCACCCTGTCGCGATGCCTGTCCTGCTGGTCAGAGAGCGCAGGGCTATATCGCATTGATCCACGAAGGCCGCTACGATGACGCCCTGCGGGTGATCAAGGAGGACAATCCCTTCCCCGGGATTTGCGGCCGCATCTGCAACCACCGCTGTGAGGACGCCTGCAACCGCGGCTTAATCGACGAACCAATCAATATTCGCGCTTTGAAGCGCTTCGTCACCGATAAGGTTTACGCCAACGAACGCCAAGCTCGCGAGCCTGCTGAAATTACGAAGGACCAACGCGTTGCCATTATCGGCGCAGGACCTTGTGGGCTGACGGCGGCGCAGGATTTGATCCGGCTCGGCTACCCGGTGACAATCTTCGAGGCACTGCCCGTTGCCGGCGGGATGCTGCGCGTTGGCGTTCCTGAGTACCGTCTACCAACCGAAATTATTGAGCGCGAAGTCGCCGACATCCTCGACCTGGGTGTCGAGCTGCGACTTAACACCGTCGTCGAAGATCTCGATGAACTCTTCGACCAGGGCTACGATGCCGTCCTGATCGCGGTCGGCGCCCATGAAGGGATACGTCTGCCGATCCCGGGCGCCGACCTCGATGGTGTTCTGATCAACACCCGCTTTTTACGCGATGTGCGTTTAGAGCGCTACAGGCCAGACGAGAACGGCCAGGTCAGACACCCGGATGGCACACCCTTCGGGAAGCGCGTGCTTGTACTTGGGGGCGGGAACGTGGCCATCGATTGTGCCCGTACCGCTGCACGGCTCGGTGCTGAGGTCCAGCTGGCCTGCCTTGAATCGCGCCAGGCCATGCCCTGCCATAGTTGGGAAGCGGATGCGGCCGAAGAAGAAGGCGTGACGATACACGCTGACCGAACCTTCCTGCGAATTGTCGAAAATGGCCAGGGCAAGGCGATCGGGGTTGAATGCTCCAGCGTAGCCCATTTTGAATTCGATCATGAGGGCCGGCTATCGATCGAAACGATCCCTGACTCGGAGCACCTGCTCGAAGCTGACACGATCATCTTTTCGGTCGGGCAGCGGGCTGGCCTGGCATTTATCCCCGATGATGCCGGTGTAGGGATCACCCGCCAGCGCACCATCGCTATCAACCCCAATACAATGGCAGCCACACGCCCAGGAGTCTTCGCCGCCGGCGATAGCGTCTCCGGCACCGCTTTCGTGATCGAAGCCGTTGCCTCAGGCCACCAGGCAGCCGAAAGCATTCAGCGTTATCTCGAAGGGGAAGAACTCGAGGCAGCGGTGAAACCCGACCTGCCCGTGGTCAAATTTACGCGAGCAGAACTGCAGGAGCGGGTTGCTCTGGGTGAATTCGAGCTAAAAGGGCGCATCCCGATGCCGGAGCTTCCCGTCGAAGGACGGATCGCAAGTTTTGCAGAGGTTGAACGCGGCTATACAGACGCATTGGCACAGGAAGAAGCTGCTCGCTGCCTATCCTGTGCACTCTGCTCGGAGTGCCTCTCCTGCCAGTACATTTGCGGTCGCGATGCGATTGACCATAACATGCTCGAACGCACGCAGCAGCTCCATGTCGGTGCGGTCGTGCTTGCCCCAGGCTACCAGATCTACCGCGCCGAGCTCTCGCAGGAATACGGATTGGGCCGCTATCCCAATGTCGTGACCGCGCTTCAGCTTGAGCGGTTGCTATCTGCCTCCGGCCCAACACAGGGGCATGTCAATCGACCGTCCGATAACCAACCGGCGCGCAAGATCGCCTTCCTGCAATGTGTTGGCTCACGCGATCAGAGCCATGATTACTGCTCAGCCGTTTGCTGTATGTACGCCACCAAAGAGGCGGTGATGATCCGCGAGCATGACTCGCAGGCACAGGTCCACGTCTTCATGATGGATATGCGCGCTTTCAGCAAAGGCTATGAGGGCTACTACCAACGCGCCAAGCAACAATACGATATTGAGTACACCCGCTGCCGCATATCCTCTCTCGATGAGGATCCCGAAACGGGCAATTTAATTGTGCGCTACGCTCGTGATCTCGGCACTGGGGGTGCCGTGATGGAAGAAGAGATCTTCGATCTTGTTGTGCTGTCGGTGGGTATGGAGATCTCCGAGTCGGTCAAGGATCTTGGAACCTCGCTCGGTGTCGAGCTGGATGAATACGGGTTCTGCCAGACCCCAATTTTCGATCCGCTGCAAACTTCCCGGCCGGGCATCTTTGCCGTTGGACCCTTCCGCGAGCCCAAAGACATTCCGGAGACAGTAGTCGACGCCAGCGGCGCCGCCGCAGATGCTGCCGCCTTGCTTGGATCGGCGCGCTTCTCGCTCACTCGAAGCGCAGAGTATCCACCCGAGCGCGACATTGCCGAAGAGGATCCTAAGGTGGGCGTCTTTGTCTGTCACTGTGGATCAAATATCGGCGGCTTCCTTGAAGTTCCAGAAGTAGCTGAGTATGCGAAATGTCTTCCGGGGGTTGTACACGCCGAGGATAACCTTTACACCTGCTCCCAGGACAGCATCGCCCACATCTCTGAGCAAGTGAAAGAATTGGGTTTGAATCGCGTCGTCGTCGCTTCCTGTACGCCTATAACGCATGCGCCCTTATTCCAGGATAGCATCCGCGCCGCCGGCCTCAATCCGGCCATGTTCGAAATGGCCAATATACGCAACCAGTGCTCATGGGTCCATTCAGATGACCGACCCGCGGCGACCAGCAAGGCCAAGGAATTGGTGCGTATGGCCACCGCGCGCGCAAATACACTGCAACCGATCCATACTACAAGCGTTCCGATCTACAACGATGCCCTTATTATCGGAGGTGGGGTCGCCGGCATGACGGCAGCACTCTCCCTGGCCCAGAGCGGCTATGAGGTTCACCTGGTTGAACGCGAAGATGCATTAGGTGGCAACTTGCGACACATCCGCTACAGCTCGGATGCGCTTGATCCCTCAACCTACTTACGAGAGCTTATTTCATCGGTTGAGGCTGAATCCCATATTCACGTGTATACCGGCACAGAAGTGGCCAACTCGAGTGGATTTATGGGGCGTTTCACCTCCACCCTGAAGAACGGACGTGAATCTCCGATCGAAGTCCGTCATGGCGCCACGATCCTAGCCACTGGTGGCCAGGAATACCGAGGAAATGAGTACAGTTACGGTTCAAATCCACGCATCGTCACTGGGCTTGAGTTTGAGCAGCTGCTGGCTGCAATAGAAGATCCTGAGATGGTTCAGAATGAACGCACACAAGAACTACGCCGGCTGCTCGGAAGCAAACCCCCTGACGACGTCGCCATGCTGCTATGCGTTGGACCCGCAGAAGCCTATTGCAGCCGCATTTGCTGCACGACAGCGTTGAAGAACGCGCTGGCCATCAAACGCATCAACCCACAGGCACGCGTGACGATGCTCTATAAAGATATCCGCACCTATGGCTTTAAAGAGCGCTTATATACGCAAGCTCGGGAAGCTGGTGTGATCTTCCTGCGCTATGATGAGGACAACCGACCGGAAGTCGATGCCAGTGGGGATCAAGTGGTGATTCGGGCGAAAGAACTTCATCTCGATCATCCGCTGACACTCACGCCTGACCTGCTTATGCTAAGCAACCCGGTCGTACCGCCGGATGGCGCTCGCGAGATGGCCTCACAATTCAAGGTTCCCATCGATAAAGACGGCTTTCTGCTTGAGGCCCATGTCAAGCTGCGGCCGGTTGATTTTCCATCTGATGGGATCTTCATGGCCGGCATGGCACACTATCCAAAATTACTCGATGAGAGTATCGTCCAGGCGAAAGCCGCAGCCGCTCGGGCAGCCCGTGTGCTCTCAAAGAAGCAGCTCACTGCGGGTGGGATCATCGCCCGGGTTGACCCCGAGCTGTGCGTCGGCTGTCTGACGTGTGTACGCGTCTGTCCTTTCGATGTTCCACTCATTGCTGATGACCAGGACGGCGTCGGCGGCATACACGGCGCAGCCTTCATTGAGCCAACAGTATGCCAGGGATGCGGGAACTGTGTTGCCGAATGCCCAGCCAAAGCCATCCACCTGGCAAATTTTGAGGACGACCAAATCCTGATCAAAGTGGATGCATTGTTATTAGGAGCATAATTGCATGACCGAGTTTGATCCGCAGATCGTTGCCTTCTGCTGCACGCATTGTGCATACAATGCGGCTGATCTGGCTGGCAGTCTGCGCCTGCAGTACCCAACCTCGGTAAAGATCATCCAGCTGCTATGCAGCGGCCGGGTTGACGTGCTGCACATTCTGCGCTCCTTCGAGGACGGTGCTGACGGCGTCCTCGTTGCGGGTTGACTGGTCGGCGACTGTCATTACCTGGAAGGTAATGCTAACGCCCAGCGCAGAGTGGATTACGCGCGGCAACTGCTACAGGCGATTGGTATCGAACCTGAGCGCCTGCAGATGATCAACATCTCCTCGGCCATGGGCTTACAGTTCGCCGAGGCGATGCGTGAAATCAGTGAAAAAATAGGAGCGCTCGGGCCCAACCCTCTGGGGGGCATGAAGTTAAGTTGAGCCCGCATCAACGAGAACGTATTTGCGGGGTCACCGGAAGAATGCAGTTGGTGATCCGGGAGAGAAGTACATGATCATTGCTGAACAGAAACCACTTGAGGAGGTCCAGGGACTTATCGCCGAGGCCGAGAAGGTGCTGGTCGTCGGCTGTGGGACCTGTGTGACCGTTTGCTTCGCGGGCGGCGAAAAAGAAGCCGGTATCATGGCCACCAGCCTGCGCATGGCCTCCAAACTCAATGATGCGGCCAAGGATGTCACGCACACGACTGTGCAGCGACAGTGTGAGTGGGAATACATCGATCCGATTAAAGGGCAAATCGATGATGCCGATGTGGTTCTCTCGCTCGGATGCGGTGTGGGTGTACAAGCTCTGGCCGAGCGTTACCCCCAGAAAGTCGTTGTCCCGGGTCTCAATACAACCTTCCTTGGACTGCCCACAGAACAGGGTGTGTGGGAGGAACGCTGTGCTGCCTGCGGGACTTGCATGCTTGGATTGACTGGCGGTATCTGCCCGATCGCCCGCTGCGCCAAACAGCTTCTAAACGGACCCTGCGGGGGATCGCAAGACGGCGTGTGTGAGATTGACCCTGACACACAATGCGCCTGGCAGCTCATTTATGACCGCCTGGCCGCCCAGGACCGATTGCATATGATCATGGAAATTCAGCCGGCAAAGGATTGGTCCACCAGCCGGGATGGCGGCCCTAGAAAAATCACCCGCGAAGACCTGCGCCTCGCCGCAGAGCAATCAGAGTAGGTTGGGAGGGTAGAGATCATGACAGAGAACCGTGCTAACGGATACAAAGCCGGCTCCAACCTCGAGCGCATTCTACGCGAGGGGCATTTCGCCGTTACAGCCGAACTTGGCCCCCCGCAGTCTGCTGACGGTGAGGTCATTCGGGAGAAAGCCAAACTCCTGATCGGTTATTGCGATGCCGTCAACATCACCGACAATCAGACCGCCATCGTGCGTATGTCGAGCATTGGCGCTGGAACGATCGTCGTGCAGGAAGGCCTTGAGCCAATCATCCAGATGACATGCCGCGACCGCAATCGCCTGGCAATCCAATCTGACCTGATGGGCGCCTATGCGTTGGGAATGCGCAATCTACTCTGCCTGACCGGGGACCATCAATCCTTTGGCAACCACCCCACGGCGAAAAATGTGCACGACCTGGATTCGATCTCCTTAATCCAGACCGTGGTGAAGATGCGGGATGGCAGCTGCTTTGAATGCGGGGATGAGATCAAGGGCTTGGAACCACGCTTCTTCGTCGGTGCCGCCGCCAATCCTTTTGGGGACCCTTTCGAATGGCGGCCCTACCGCTTGGGGAAGAAAGTCGAAGCTGGTGCAGATTTCATCCAGACGCAATTGATTTATAACGTCCCCCGCTTTGAAGAGTTTATGGCCAAAGTGCGCGAACTTGGCCTGCATGAAAAAATCTACATCCTGGCCGGCATAGGACCATTGAAATCACCGGGCATGGCACGCTATATGCGCGATCAGGTGCCCGGCCTGGATGTCCCCGATGCGTTCGTCGATCGCATGCTCGCTGCGGCGGAGGGGATTGACAAGGAAGATAAAAAAGCGCGGTCACAGGCCTGGCGTCAGGAAGGGATGCAGATCGCCATCGAATTGATCCAGCAGATGCAGAAAATCGAAGGCGTCCACGGTATCCACCTGATGGCAATTGAGTGGGAGGAAGCAGTGAAGCCGATCATCGAGGGCGCCGGCCTGCATCCACGTCCTACACCCGAACCGCTTTCAGCCTCGGATGCCAGAGCCGCTTGATGAGGTGAAGATGGTAACCCAATTGAGCACTGAACTTGCCGAGCAAATCCAGCGGGAGACCGGGGAGAACGTATTCCTTTGTTACCACTGTGTCAAGTGCACGTCTGGCTGCCCCCTAGTGGAACATTTCGACCTGGCACCCAACCAGGTTATGCGGGCTGCCCAACTTGGTATGGAAGAGATCCTCTTCGACAGTAAGACGCCCTGGTTATGCGCCTCCTGTCAGACCTGCACCACGCGCTGCCCGCAAGGCATCGATATCGCCAAGGTGATGGATTTCATCGTTAGCGAAGCCCTGGAACGTGGCATTGAGCCCAAGGTCTCCGAGGTAGCACTGTTCAACAAAGTCTTCTTGCGGGATGTTGACCTTCTTGGCCGTTCCTTCGAGTTGGGCTTAACGGTCGAAATGAACCTGCGCACCAGGAAGCCTTTCAAGGATGTCGACCTGGCACTCGAGCTGCTCAAGCACCGCAAAATCAGCGTGCTTCCTAAGGTGGTGCGCCGCCGTAAGCGCAAGACGCCGCTCACCACCGCTGCGCGCCCGGAGGACGAGATCGGCTACTTCCCCGGCTGCTCGCTGCACTCGATGGCGAAAGAATATGACCTCTCAACCCGGGCCACGATGGAAGCGCTTGGGATCAAACCAATCGAGCCTGAAGGCTGGGTCTGCTGCGGCTCCACGCCTGCCCACCGAGTCGATCATAAGCTGGCCACGCGACTCCCTTTAGAAAGCCTGGTTTTATTGGAGCAGGAAGGATTGAAAGACGTCACACTGCCCTGCGCTGCCTGTTTTAATCGTTTCAGGTCAGCGGCGCGTGATCTGCGTCTTGACCCCGATTTGAAACGCGAGCTTGATGCGGACGTAGGCTACAGCTACCAGGATAGCGTTGAAATCCACTCTCTTGTGGATGTGATCGACACACGTGTGGGCAGCGAGAAACTGTCCGGCCTGGTCAAACGGCCTCTCAAGGGGCTAAAGGTGGCATGCTACTACGGCTGCCTGCTCACACGCCCACCTGACGTTACCGGGTCATCGGACCCCGAGTATCCCATGGCCATGGATCGTATCATCAAGGCCCTGGGAGCCGAGGTCGTGGATTGGGACCGCAAGGTCGCTTGCTGCGGCGCATCCCTCTCCGCAACCAATACCGAGATTGCGGTGGAGATGAGCAGCAATATCCTTGAGAACGCCCGTCAGCGTGGTGCCGACCTCGTCGCCGTTGCCTGCCCGTTGTGCCATCTCAACCTCGATGGACGACAAACGCAAATGGAGGGCGAAGAGCGCACACCGGCGCTGTACTTCACCCAGCTGATTGCCCTTGCCTTAGACATGCTCAATGGCGCCGCGCTTGATCGCAACTTGATCGACCCGCGTCCACTGCTTAGAGAGAAGGATTTACTTTAAACCCCCCGCACCAGGAGGTCTGGCTTGATGACACAGGCAGGCAGAGGTCCACTCTGGGCAATCGTCCTCACAGCAAGCGGTGAGGATATCCGCCAATGCCAACAGTGCTTCGCCTGCGAAGACTATCATGAAGCGGGTATGGACCTCACCTTCGGCGAGATTTTCCAAGCCGCCGCCCACGACCAGCCGAAAGCACTCACCAACCAGACTCTGTGGACTTGCGATAAACTGTTACAGAATGGGTTGCATTGTCAGAATGGGCTTGATATCGCCGCGATCGTGGGGGTTTTACGCGACGAAGCCCAACTGCGTGGGATTCAACCCCACGCTTCCCAATAATCAGACCCAGGGAGAATTCCTGTATGAAAATCGCCATCACCGGTAAAGGCGGTGTCGGTAAGACCACGCTGACCAGCCTGCTTGCCTACGCATTCACCGACCTGGGTTATCAGGTCCTTGCGATCGATGCCGACCCTTCGCCCTGTCTGGGTGCAGCGTTGGGATTTCCGCTCGATGCGCTGGCGGAACTCACCCCGATCGCCAAGATGGATGAGCTCATCTACGAGCGCACCGGCGCACAGCCCGGGACAACGGGGGGGTTTTTCAAACTCAACCCACGCGTAGATGATCTCCCTGATCGCTTTTCCCTGCTCCAGGATGGCATCCGCATGCTTGAACTGGGCGCGGTGGAGATGGGCGGTTCGGGCTGCATCTGCCCCGAGAGCGCGATGCTGCGCTCTTTGATCACGCACGTTCTACTGCGGCGCGATGAGGTCGTACTGCTCGACATGTATGCCGGGGTCGAGCACCTGGGACGCGCCACGGCGGATGCCGTTGATGCGATGCTGATCGTGGTAGAGCCAACCGCACGCAGCCTGGGTACGGCGGCACAGATTAAGAGCCTGGCGGAGGATTTGAAGCTTTCGAAGCTCTTCATCGTCGGAAGTAAGGTGCGGCATCAAGACGATCAGCGTTTTATCGAAGAGCGCTCGCCGGGTTTGCCCGTGCTGGGATTCTTGAAAGACACCGAAGACGTGATTGAGGCCGATCGCCAGGGTGCAGCGGTTTACAACGTATCGGAGGATTTAGCCGAGGCTGCGCGCCAGATCGTATCGCTCTTGATGGAGCAGATCCAGGTCGAGGCAGCATAGTCATTGAGCGGAACCTATCAGCAGCGTTGCTGCCGGCGTGGAAGCTTTGCTTCCACATGATGCGCATCAATAAAAGAACCCGGGAAATTCCCGGGTTCATGGCTCCAGAGGTAAAGTCCAGCGGCTTTGCCGCTGGGCATGAGCGAAGCTCATGCTCTCCAGGTAGTTACGCCTGGCGTTCGCACTTCATTTCAAGATAGCCCGGGTAATTAGCAAATCCGCGGTAGCATCTCCCCCGCCAGCACATCCACCACGCGCGTCGCCCCGATGGCGGTGCGCATGAGCACGCGCCCCACAGGCGATTGTTGGACTTCCCCAATGCGCACTGCCCCGACGCCCAAGGGATGCGCCCGCATCGCCGCTAGCACCGCCGGGGCGTTCTCGGCCGGGAGGATGGCAACCAGTTTGCCCTCATTGGCGACATAGAGCGGATCAAACCCGAGCATCTCGCATGCACCGAGCACCTCGGCTTTCACCGGCAGCGTCTCTTCGTCTAGCACGATCCCCACCCCACTCTGCCGGGCGATCTCATTCAACGCCGTCGCCAGGCCACCGCGCGTAGGATCACGCAACACGTGAAGATCCGGGCAGGCAGCAAACATCGTCTCGACCAGGCCGTTGAGCGAGGCGATATCTGACTCAAGCGTGGTTTCAAAGGCAAGCTCACCGCGTGCCGCCAGGACGGCAATACCGTGATCACCGAGACTCCCGGAGAGGATCACCTCATCGCCGACTTGCGCCCTGGCTCCGCCGACCTCTCTTCCCTCGGGGATATGGCCGACACCTGTGGTGGTGATGAATAGGCCGTCAGCCTTGCCGCGCTCGGCAACCTTGGTATCGCCGGCGATAATCTTAATACCGGCGTCCTCAGCAGCGGCTTTCATTGAGACCAGCACCTGCTCAAGCAGGTACACGGGCAGACCTTCTTCCAGGATGAAGCTGGCGGTAAGCCACAAAGGTTGGGCGCCCATCATCGCCAGGTCGTTCACGGTCCCGCTGACGGCCAGATGACCGATGTCGCCACCGGGGAAGAACAGCGGCGAAACGATGTGCGCGTCGGTGCTGACGGCCAGTCGACCGCTTGGCGGGGAGTGGACCACTGCGCCGTCGTCGCCCCGCAGCAGGATAGGGTTTTCAAGCGGCGGATAGAAAGTTTTCTCGATCAGGCGCTGGGTCATGCGCCCCCCGCTGCCATGACCCATGACGATGGTGTTTTCATGCGCCAGCGGCGCCGGGCAGACGAGGCCGTGGATGGTGATGGTGCTGGAATCTTGTGTCATTCTTTCCTACCGTACCTTGCAGAATTCATTTCCTGAACCAACGATCTTTTCAAAAGAATATGGTGTGCGGAAGCGTTGCTTCCGCTCCGGCAGCAACGCTGCCGGACTCCCCTTTAGTACTCATCTAGATTCCCGATATCAAATGAATCCCGGAACCGATTGGCCTTATCAATGAAGGCATTATTTCGCTCCGTTAACATCTGATAGCTGGAGAACGGATATTCTCGAAAATCATCAACGATTCCATGCCGTTCCGGATTTTGAATAATGTACTTTAACCTGGCTAAGTACTCACCTTCAGACCGGATGCAGGTATCCCAGTAGTTGTACCAAACACGTCGCCCAACCATCCTGTCGCTCCGGTTCACTGAAATGGCAGATTTTGAGTGAATGGATCTGATCAAGGCTGATAACGGTCTTTCATGATCGAGAGCTTTAATTATCATGTGATAGTGATTTGGTAGAACCACCCAAGCTTGAAGATCCCAGTTGGTTCGGCCACATCGCTCACAAATTATCTCTTGGAGAATATCCAGTTTTGAATCGGTGTTAAACACCGGTTTCTTACGATATGTCCCTGCGGTTACCATATAGACCGCGTCCGGTACATCGATATGCCTTGGTACGTGCCACCTGTTCCTGTACTCCCCCATCCCCACCCCCTAAACTTTGTCTTCGTCAAACTGCTTCCGTCCTCCCGTATTGGTAGTACGCTGCGCAGGCGCCTTCAGACGAGACCATCGTGGCGCCCAGCGGATTTTCGGGGGTGCATTGCTCCCCGAAGGCACTGCAATCAACGGGTTTCTTCAAGCCCTGCAGGATCTCTCCGGCGATACAGAGCGGTGATTCCTCGGGCGTAATGGCTTCGACATCGAAACGCTTTTCGGCATCAAATTCAGCAAATTCACTTCTCAGCCGCCAGCCGCTTTGCGGGATCAACCCCACCCCGCGCCACTTACGATCGCAGCTCTCAAAGACACGCTGGATTAGATCCTGTGCCGGGCGATTGCCCTCCAGCGTCACGGCACGTTTATAGGCGTTGGCGACGACGTACTCGCCAGCTTCGAGTAAGCGTATCACCTGTAAGATGCCCCGAGCAATATCAAGCGGTTCAAAGCCTGTGACAGCGATGGACGCCTGATATTGCTCAGCGATGGGGGGATACTCCCAGTAGCCCATCACAGCACAGACATGCCCTGCCGCCAGGAAACCCTGCACACGGTTGTGGGGTGAACCAAGGATGGCGTGCATCGCCGGTGGCACGCGCACATGCGAAACCAGCACACTAAAATTTTCCAATCCCAGCGATTTCGCCTGCACAACAGACATAGCGTTGGGCGGTGCCGTTGTTTCGAAGCCGATGGCGAAGAATACAACCTGACGATGCGGGTTTTCCTGTGCCAACTTAATCGCATCGAGAGGGGAATAGATCACGCGTACGTCACCCCCTGAGGCCCGCACCGAGAAGAGATCACGCCCGCTGCCGGGCACCCGCAGCATATCGCCGTATGAAGTGAAGATCACCTCAGGGTCAGAGGCGATCGCCAACGCCCGGTCGATCTGCTCCAGCGGCGTCACGCAGACCGGGCAGCCGGGGCCATGCACCAGCTCAATCTTCGGCGGCAAGAGTTGGTCGATGCCATGGCGCACGATCGAATGAGTCTGCCCTCCGCAAATCTCCATGATCACCCAGGGTCGCGTGACCTCATGACGAATATCGTCCAGGACAGCCTTGACCAATCTGGCGTCACGGTATTCGCTGACATATTTCATGGCAGATCAGGCTCCGGCCCGAGCTCTTGCTCCAGGTCCATGATCTCTCGCAACAAATCGAGCGTGGCGTGGGCTTCCTCTTCACTCAAAAGACTGATGGCAAAGCCAACATGCACAACGATATACTCGCCCACAGCGGCTTCAGGAACGTACTCGAGACATGCCTCGCGTTCAACGCCACCGAAGTCCACACGAGCCATGCGCAGATTGTCCTTCTTATAGATCTCCTTGATCTTCCCGGGAACACCTAAACACATAAGATCACACTCCTCTTTACCCCGTCCATCAGTCCAATAAACCCAACTGATCACGCACCCCAGCCACGGCTGCCTGTCCCAGAGAGATGCCCCCATCGTTGGGCGGGACGAGCCGGTGGATCCATACAGTATGGCCCTGCTCCCTCAACAGGGTCACGCATTTCTCTAGTAAGGATAAGTTCTGCCATACCCCGCCACTCAGGACGACATCATTCACCCCTCTAGACTGGCGGATCTGACCACAGATTTCAATCGACAACGCGGCAATCGTATTGTGGAAGCGTGCCGCCATCACACCCACGGGGACGCTCGCCCGCTGGTCCTCGATAAGGGCCAGAAACATCTGCGTGGGATTGATGATCTCCCCATCGAACGTCATGGGATAGACGCCGTCTTCTGCATGCTCGACCAATGCCTCCAGCTCCATCGCCGCCTGCGCCTCGTAATTAACGCGCTGTCGCACGCCTATGAGCGCTGCCACAGCGTCAAAGAGTCGACCCATGCTCGAGGTCGGCGGTGCGTTGAGACCCTGCTCCAGCTGGCTCAGAAGGATCTGACGCTGCTCCTCATGGCTTTCCTTGACAGGTGGGAGATCGTCCGCCCAATCCAGGCCCGCTTGCCACAACCAGGCCAAGGCGGTGCGCCAGGGGGCGCGAATGGCGGCATCACCACCCGGTAAGGGGACATATTGCAGATGCGCGACCCGCTCCACATCAGCATAGCCACCGACCAGCACCTCACCACCCCAGATGGCCCCATCCTGGCCGTACCCGGTGCCATCGAAGCTCAGACCCATAACCTGAGCATCAGGGGGAAGAGCGTTCTCGGCCATACAGGCGGCGACGTGGGCATGATGATGCTGAACACCGACCAACGGCAGCTGCTCGCGTTCGGCCCGGTCATGGATATAACGGGTAGCCAGGTAATCAGGATGCAAGTCGTAGGCAAGGAGTTCGGGCTGTACCCGGAAGAGTTTCTCGAAATGGACAATGCCATCTTCGAAGGAAGCCAGCGTTTCGTAGTTCTCCATATCTCCAATATGATGGCTGATGAAGGCATTAGCCCCCTGGGTGAGGCAGAATGTGTTCTTCAGCTCAGGTCCCCCAGCAAGAATCGACCTCCCCTCCCAGGGTACTTCAACGGGATAGGGCGCATAACCGCGTGATCTACGCAGGAGGAGAACATCCCCTTGAAATGCGGCAACGACCGAGTCATCGCAGCGGGTGCGGATGGGGCGATCATGCAGCAAAAAAGCATCCGCCAGCGATCCCAGGCGCTCGAGCGCCTCCTGATTATCCACGGCGATCGGT
>JBFFQB010000011.1:0-45722 GCA_041573795.1 Anaerolineales bacterium | reverse complement strand
CGACCACTGAGTGATACACATACTTGGAGATACAGTAATATACTCACGCAGCCAGGAAGGCACCGCGCGGTATAATCCACAATATTGGGAGGTCGTCATGATTGATTTCACCGAAGTGGCGGTAGGTAAGATCGAAGAGATGTTAGCCTCAGAGGATCATAAAGGTATGGCTTTAAAGATCCAGATCCTGGGACGCGGTCCCGGTGGGTTTCGATACTCCATGCGCTTCGTGCCCGAAGCTGAGCACACAGAAGCCGATGAGATCCTAAACCTCGAGAAGTTTAACGTCATTGTTGATAATGAAAGCCTCGATAATCTACGCGGAGCCACGGTTGACTTTAAAGAGGATAGTTTCCAGCGCGGCTTTGCCATCGACAATCCCAACCCGGTCTGGAAGGATTCCGTTGCGCAAAGCATCCAGGATCTGCTTGACTCAAAGATCAATCCTGGCCTGGCCAGCCACGGCGGTTTCGTATCCTTGCTGGACTTTAAAGAAAACGTTGCCTTTATCGGGTTTGGTGGTGGTTGTCAGGGCTGTGGCATGGTCGATGTCACCCTGAAACATGGCGTTGAGGCGATGATCCTGGAAGCAGTCCCCGAAGTGAAGCAGATCGTGGATACAACCGATCACCGGGCGGGCGAAAACCCGTATTATGCTTCAACCGAAGGCGCCAAATCGCCCCTTTCCTAGCCTCTTCAAGAATTCGCAGTCTGAGAAGTGAGAAGACCCCCAATCGGGGGTCTTGTTTTATTGTGAATTTGGTACGAGATTAAATGTCCAGATTGCGCACTTCTTTTGCATGAGTCTGGATGAAACGCCGGCGCGGCGGCACGGCCGCGCCCATTAGCATGTCGAATGTCCGATCGGCGGCGGCTGCATCTTCAATCGTAACCTGGAGCAAGATCCGGTTTCCGGGATCCATTGTTGTTTCCCACAACTGGGTGGGGTTCATTTCGCCGAGGCCCTTATAGCGCTGGAGTTGAACACGCTCCCCATCCACACCCATCTCCTTGATCACGCTTTCCCGTTCGGCTTCGGTGTATGCGTAGCGCAGTTTTTTGCGATGCTCTACCCGGTAAAGCGGCGGTTGGGCTACATACAGATGGCCTTCCTCTATTAGCTCCGGCATATAGCGGAAGAAGAAGGTCAGGAGCAAGGTGCGTATGTGGCTTCCATCGACATCGGCGTCGGTCATGATGATGACACGGCCGTAGCGCAAGCCCTCGAGATCAAAGGTCTCACCGATGCTCGTCCCCAGAGCGGATATTAACGCCTTGACTTCATTATTCGAAAGGATCTTGTCCAGGCGAGCTCGCTCCGTATTGAGGATCTTGCCACGTAAGGGCAGGATCGCCTGGAAATGGCGATCGCGCCCCTGCTTGGCTGAGCCGCCTGCCGAGTCACCCTCGACAATGTACAATTCGCACTTATTGGGATCTCGCTCGGAGCAATCAGCCAACTTTCCGGGCAGCGTAAGGCTCTCGAGGGCACTCTTGCGAATAACCAGGTCGCGTGCTTTCCGGGCCGCATCCCGCGCCCTTGCAGAAGTTAAACACTTCTGCACAATCGCTTTAGCAGCACGCGGGTTTCCATCGAGGAAATCGCTGAAGGCTTCTCCCAGGACTTGCTGAACCTGGGTCTGCACCTCAGCATTCATCAATTTAACTTTGGTTTGACTTTCAAATTGAGGATCCCGGTGCTTGACGCTGACGATTGCGGTCAATCCCTCGCGTGTATCGTCGCCACTGAAATTGTGATCAGCATCCTTGAGAAGGTTGTTTTTACGAGCGTAATCGTTGATGGTGCGTGTGATTGCCGCGCGCATACCGGTGAGATGTGTCCCTCCATCTACCGTGTTGATCGTGTTGGCAAAGGAGTAAACCGATTCGGCAAAGGCATCGGTGTATTGCAGCGCGACTTCTATGCCGGTCCCCTCCACATCCTTATCCACCCACACGACGGGGTGCAAGACCTCACGATTGCGATTGAGGTAGGAGACGAATGAGGTAATTCCTCCTTCAAAATAGAAGCTGATCTCCCGCTCTATGCGTTCATCGAGAAAATGGATCGTGACACCGCGTGTGACAAAGGCCATCTCGCGCAAGCGCTGGACCAATGTTTCAAAGCGATAGTCAAAACTACCTTTGAAGATCGTCCGGTCGAACATGAAGGTGGTCTTCGTACCGGTCTCGTTCTTTCCAGCTTTGCCAATCACCTCAATAGGTGCAGTTGGAGCGCCTTGTTCATAGCGTTGAAAATGGATCTTGCCGCCGCGCTTCACCTCTACCTCACACCATTCAGAGAGCGCGTTCACGGCCGAGACACCGACACCATGCAGACCACCTGACACCTTATACCCATCCCCACCAAATTTGGCTCCGGAATGTAGTGTGGTCATCACAATTTCAAGCGCCGGCACCTTCTTTTCGGGATGCAGATCCACTGGTATGCCGCGCCCGTCATCTTCCACGGTCACACTGCTATCTGGGTGGATAGTAATATCGATGGTCGTAGAGGCGCCTGCGAGGGCCTCATCAATGGAATTGTCAACGACCTCATAGACCAGGTGGTGGAGTGCTTTTACATCCGTGCCGCCAACGTACATGCCCGGTCGTCGTCGCACAGCCTCCAGCCCTTCAAGGACCTGGATATCTTTTGCGCCATAGCTGCTCTTTTTCGTCTTTCGCTTTGCCACGCTTTTACTCCTTACCAAATATCCAATATTTACTCATGTGGTTCTTCCGAACCCCGGTCTTTCGCTTGCAAGCTCTGCATTTGATGGTCCAAATCATCGAGGCGGGCCAAGAGCCACTGCCGACGTCCCTGGAAGAAGGCATAGCTTCCCGCCAGGATGGTGGCACTCACGAAGGCATGCCCGAGTATCGCCAGGATAGTGAACCACGAATCATCGCCAGGGAGACTCCAAACCTGGGATGTGCTAAGCCAGAGTAGAACAAACGCCGTCACCACATAGCCAAAAGCACCAATGAAATTCCAGCGCACAAACCAAAGACTCTGTTTCAATGCCTGCCACACGCCCATTCGATAGCGCAGGATCCCATGCGGAGTGAAGGAGAGGTATACACCTATAACAAAGAGCAAGGGCAATCCCAGGTAAACCACACCTTGTCCCGAGCCGATCAATCCCGTCAAGAAGAGGATCAAGCTGCCGCTTGAATACCCGATGAAGGCAAGCATCAGCATTTTCCCCCACGCTGACCATGGGTTACCAATATTTGCACTCGGATCAACTTGTCGGATCAGCCAGCGGTTGTAAAAAACACCAGCTCCGACACCGATTATTGAAAGCCCAAGCCATGCCAAAAGCACATTCTGCGTGTTACCGATTGACATCACGATGACATCACCCAGCGGCGTTATGGCAGGCATCTGTATGGCCATTAAGCTCGGTAGTCCAACCAGCAAACTAGAAAACACAGAGAAGATCAAATTGAAGGGCATCCCTGCTGGTAAAGTACTCAATGCCGAGAACAGATTAAAACGATCGACGAAGAAAGCCAGCGTCTCTCGAATCGCAACGGCTTGTTCCACCATCCCCGGATCCGCGCCAACCGGCGATACCAACTCTGTTGTAAGCGTCTCGATCATGGCCGGGATCGTCAGATGCGGCCCAAACCACAAAAAGACATCTAAGAACAGAGATGGAAGGATTAAAAGGGGCCTGGCAGCAATTCGATCAAACCCGGTCGCTAAGGCTCGAAAGACACTTATCGGCCGAGTCGTCCAGTCTGTGCCGAGTCTGTTCACAAAACCCGATTCTACCATAGCAGCCCCCCGGGGCATAATGCGCAATGCCCTTACAGGCATATGCTTTCAATCGGGAAGCGTAAATTGACCTCGCCCTGCCCATCCATTAGAATCGCAAGACTCACAAGGATAAGCATGCCTTCTTGCATCGCACTGTTGACAGATTTCGGCGTACGGGACACGTATGTTGCCGCAATGAAAGCGGTGATCTTAGGTCGGATCCCCTCGGCGACAATGCTTGACCTCACGCACGAAATCTCCCCTGGCAACATTCAACAAGGCGCCTTCGAGATCTGGCGTATACGACCCTACTTACCTGATGAAACCGTCCTTCTAGGTGTTGTAGATCCAGGCGTAGGGACTGCGCGCAAACCGATTGCGATAGATTTCCCGGGCTTGCGATGTGTCGGTCCTGATAATGGCCTCTTCACGTACTTACTGGAGGCAGAATCCCACTACACGGCTGTTGAATTGGACCGCGATTTACTCGGGCTGAAGAATGTTAGCCAAACGTTTCATGGCCGTGATCTTTTCAGCCCCGCTGCCGCCCATCTGGCCAGCGGAGCTCCGCTTGACTCGGTTGGGTTCAAACGTACAAGCTTGCACCGCATCGCCTCCCCGCACCTGACATCATCAGGGTCCACAGCCATCGAAGGGGAGATCCTTCATATCGACGGCTATGGCAACCTGATCACCTCAATCGGCCGCTTGGAAGCAAAGGGAGACTTAGTTCATTTCGATCCTTGGCTCGAGGGCCCTGAAGCATTCGAGTTCGCGCAAGAACAGGTTAGAATTCAAATTACCGATGTGAGCTTGAAGGGCCTGACTGCTACATTTGGTAACGTTTCGAGCGGGGAGAGATTGGCTTACATCGGCAGTGCCGGATTACTCGAAATTGCCATAAGAGACGGCAGCGCCGCGCTAAGCTTTAAGGCTCAAATCGGTGATCGAGTCACGATAACGCTTCTTTAAAAGGATACGATATGCCTGCCTTTCTGATCGAAGGTGGTCACCCCCTTGAAGGGGAAGTGACCCCCTCAGGGAACAAGAACGCAGCCCTACCTTTGTTGACTGCTTGCCTGCTCACCCGGAAACCGGTCATCCTCCGGAACGTGCCCAATATTGGCGATGTGCAGATCATGCGCGAACTGCTCTCCAGCCTGGGAGTTGTGTTTGAGGATATTGATGAGCATACCTGGAAAATTCAAGCCGACGAGGTCCACCAAGCCGACCTCGACCCCGATCTTTGTCGGAGCATTCGCGCCTCTATCCTTCTTGCGGGACCCATGCTCGGTCGCACTGGAGGCATTGACCTGCCTCCACCCGGTGGTGACGTTATTGGACGTCGAAGAGTTGACACGCATCTATTAGCCCTGCAGAAGTTGGGCGCGAATGTTCACTTTAGCGAACGCGAATTCTCAATGCATGCGGAGAAGCTTACGGGTGGAAAGATCTTGCTAGATGAAGCGAGCGTGACTGCGACCGAGAATGCCATCATGGCTAGCATTTTGGCGGAGGGGGATTCCACGATCCACAACGCCGCCTCGGAGCCGCATGTTCAAGAGCTATGTCATTTTCTCAACAGCCTCGGGGCAAAGATCGACCAGATAGGCTCCAATACCTTACAGATCGAGGGGGTGGAGGAATTAGACGGCGGTGAACACAGCATCGGGCCGGATTACCTTGAGGTAGTCAGTCTGATCGGTGCAGCTATCGTCACCGGCGGCCAGATTCGCATCCGAGAAGCCGGTCCATCCTACCTGGACATGGCCCGCCTGGTCTTACGTAAACTCGGGGTTCACTGGGAAGTCGAAGGGGGGGATATTCTTGTTCCAAAAGAGCAGGAGCTACGCGTTCTCCCGGACGTGGGTGGCATGATCCCCCAGATCAGCGTCATGCCATGGCCAGCCTTCCCGACCGACCTCATGAGTATCGCCATCGTTATGGCGACGCAGTCAAATGGCACCGTCCTGTTTCACGACTGGATGTATGAAACGCGCATGTTCTTTATTGATAAGTTGGTCTCTATGGGCGCGAAGATTATCCTGTGCGACCCCCATCGCTCAATTGTCCAAGGTCCAAGTCAACTCTATGGAGAGAGCCTGGAGAGCCCCGATATCCGTGCTGGACTTGCGTTGACCCTGGCCGCCCTGACTGCCCAGGGCACCTCACGCATACGCAATATCAGCCAGATCGATCGCGGCTATGAGCGCATCGACCAGAAATTGTCTCAACTCGGGGCTCATATTGAAAGGATAGACGAAGGCTAACTTTCAAAGCAGCAATCTATCATCAAGGAGCGCGGGTTCCCCGTCATCGGCGAAAGGTCTGCGATTGGATCGGGGTCATATCGAGGTGTACTCCTCATTGCGTTGACCGACCTTAAGCCGTGCGGTATAATCGCACGGTTATTATTAAGACAGCCTAAACGCTGTTGCTGGAGAAGGTATGTAATGCCGAAACGAACCTATCAACCGAAAATTCGCCGCAGAGTTCGCGTCCACGGTTTTCGCAAGCGCATGAAATCGCGTGGGGGTCGCGCTGTTCTAAGGGCCCGCCGGGCTCGTGGTCGACAGCGGTTGTCTGTCCGAATGAATAAGCACGTCAAGAAGATCAACTGGAAGGCGTGATAACGGATCGATCCCTGAAGTTTGCTTGGGCGAACCCGGAAGGGCGGATGAACCGCAAACACCGGCTCACCAGCTCGACCGACTTCAAGCGGGTGCGGCGCACTGGACAATCATATGCCCACCCGCTTCTTGTTCTCGTCGTAGCCCCCAACAACTTGGGATTTGCTCGCTTTGGGTACATTGCCGGTCGGTCGCTTGGGAACGCCGTCCGACGCAATCGGGCCAAGCGCAGAATGCGGGCAGCGATAGAGCAATATAGCGATCAAATCCGACCTGGCTGGGACGCCATCCTTATCGCCCGACCCGAAATTCTTAGTGCACCCTGGCAGCAGTTAGTCCAATCGCTTGGTCAACTGCTGAAACGAGCCGAGTTACTTGATGACAGTGAATGATCACCAACATGATGAGCCTGCGTTGAAGGAGATCCCGCTCCACTGGCGCACGATCCCCAGAATGCCGGCTCTCATTTTGATCCGACTTTATCAAAAACTACTCTCTCCAGCCCTCCCTGCTGGTACCTGCCGGTTCCATCCATCGTGCTCCCACTATAGTTACCAGGCCATCGCCAAATATGGCTTGATCAAGGGCGGGGCACTGGCAATATGGCGCATACTGCGTTGCCAACCCTTCAGCCCGGGAGGATTTGATCCTGTTCCCTAGGAGACCAATGAAAGCTACACGCTTGACTACTTCCGTAAGATATTTCGCACTTTACCTATTGTTCGGTCTCATTCTGGCCAGCTGTGGGCAAGGCCCTATTCAGGCCTCAAGCTGGCCCGGGGTGACTCATGCAGATAACACCCTCTACATCGCCTACAATCAGTTCGTACGTGCTATCGACCTTGAAAACGAACGTGAAATCTGGCGCTTCCCGGCAGAAGCCGATCGAAATCTGACCTTCTATGCCCCCCCTGCCGTATCCAGCGATGGGCTCGTCATCGTTGGTGGATATGATCAAAAGGTCTACGCGCTTTCAACCAGTAATAATCGCCCGGAAACCGTCTGGGTCTTTGAAAACGCAGCCGATCGGATTATCGGCGGCCCTGCCATCAGCGGCGAAATTGTCCTGGTCCCTTCTGCCGATCACAAACTCTATGCCTTGGATTTGAATAATGGTCAACCTGTTTGGGCTCAACCCTTCGAATCGAAGCATGCTCTCTGGTCAGCACCACTGATTGATGGGACGATGGTGTACCTGTCCTCGCTTGACCACACGGTTTATGCCCTCGACTTAGAGAGCGGCCGGCTGGAATGGGAAAATGATCTCGGTTCGGCAATTTCGGACACGCCCTCCCTGAGTAATGGGCTACTCTTATGCGGAACATTCGGGGGCACATTGTACGCGCTAGACAAGGAGACCGGACGGGAGCTGTGGCGATTCGAATCTGGTGCTGCAATCTGGGGCAACCCGGTGGTTGCTGATGGGATGGTTTACGTCGCCAATGTTGATCGTGATGCCTTCGCCCTTGATCTCGAAAATGGCGCTGTAATATGGCGTCAGAGCCTAGTGAGTTCAGCCTCCACCTCCCCGATCACGACCGACGAGGTTGTGTACTTCGCATCCGAGGAAGGCGCTGTAGAAGCTTTTCGCAAGGCAGATGGTGATCCGGCCTGGCCAAGCGGCGCTTCGATCTTAGGTCGCTTGTTAGCTGATCCGATCCTCGTAAAAGATGAACTCCTGGTTCCAGTTATGGAAAATAATGAGTGCATCATCTTTGGGGTAAACGCAGACACCGGCAGCATCCGCTGCCTCGTGCAACTTGACGAAGGTTAAAGGTTAGGACCCACTATGTGGAATTCATTCATTCTCGAACCAGCAATCAATGCCCTGATTTTTATTTACGACCTACTAGGGCAAAACTTTGGATTGGCAATCATCGTCTTTACCGCTCTGGTCAGATTGATCACATTGCCGCTGACATACCAACAGATGCGCAGCTCGATGGTTATGGCTGATATTCAGAAGTCAGATCGATATAAGAAGATGCAAGAGAAGTACAAGAACGACCGGCAGAAGATGTCAGAAGAGCAGATGAAACTGTTCAGGGAGGTTGGCTACAATCCATTCAGCGGCTGTCTGGGATTGTTGATCCAATTCCCGATCATCATCGGTCTTTACCAGGCAATCATCCGCTCATTGGCCGCTACGCCGGCCCAGCTGTTCGACCTATCGAAGTTCATATATGACGCCATCCCCGACAATCTTATTCCTCTTAACAGTACTTTCCTGTATATGAATCTGGGACAGCCAGAACGATTGGAATTAGACTTCTTGCCCTTTGCGATTCCGGTTCTGACGATATTGGTGGTGATCAGCACATACTTACAAACAAAACTGACTACCCCTGCCGCTGGTGATCAACAGAGCAATCAGATGAGCCAGATGATGAGTCTGTATATGCCCCTGCTTCTTGGATACTTTGCCTACACCCTTGCTTCTGGACTTGCGCTGTACTTTGTCACCTCCAACTTGCTCGGCATCGTCCAGGGTCTTGTGATGCGCAGGGTGAGGGAAGCCAATGCTGGGCCGGAAGGCGCGCTGCCAGCTAAAGCTAAGAAGAAGGGTAAGCAATCTGAGCAAATATCTGCGGGCACAAAAAAGAGGTAATCGCTATGAATGACCCCAGGACAAGCATTGAAATCATCGCCGCTACCGTCGAAGAGGCGCTCGAACAGGCTTCCGCCGAATTGGGTTTACCCGTAGAAGCTTTTGATACCCAGATTATCGATGAAGGTGCAAAAGGCCTCTTTGGCCTGGGTGGACGCCAAGCTAGATATCGACTCATCGTCCGGAAAGATTTTGCTGCTGCCCCCAGAGTTATGTCGGAAGCTGTCCCAACCTCGCCAGCCGAGATCCTATCCGAAGGCACTGGTGATGATGAAGCCCTGCGGATCGCCCAAGAAACGGTAAACGAGCTGCTCCAGCGTATGGGCATTGAAGCTCGCGTCGATGGTCGCTGGGGAAAAGCAGATGCGCCAGATAAAATTCAACCCCTCTTTATCGATATTCACGGAAAAGATTTGTCGATTTTAATTGGACGGCGAGGCGAGACTTTAGCCGCTTTACAATACATCACCCGCCTGATTGTAGGAAAAGAACTCAAGCGACCGGTAGCTGTGTTGATCGATATTGAGGGCTACCGATCACGCCGAGAAGACCAACTGCGACGTCTGGCACGCCGGGTAGCCAATCAAGCGATCGACACCTCCCGCACGATGACACTTGAACCTATGCCGGCCTTTGAGCGTCGCATCATACATATAGAACTTCGAGACAATCAAGACGTCGACACGCTGAGCGTGGGTGAGGGAAATCGTCGCAAGGTGACCATTATCCCGAAAATGTGAGGGCAAGGCGCTGCATGGCAGCGCCTTCTTAGGAATTCTGTGCCTCAATTGCGCCCCATCGATTACCTGATTATTGGTCATGTGACCGAGGATCAAACCCGGGATGGCATGGTGCTGGGAGGCACCGTGACCTATGCTGGACTTACTGCACACGCGATGGGGAAAAGGGTTGGAATTCTTACAGCAGCTGCTCCCGATATCGATCTCACTGAGCTGAACGAGCTTCAAATTCAAATCTCCAGCAGCGCCATGACCAGCAAGTTTCATAATCACTACAGCGCTGAAGGACGTCAACAGCAATTGATCTCTAGAGCTGCGGATATCCCGGTCGAAGCGCTTCCTGCTGCGTGGTCCAATGTTCAATTGCTACATTGTGGCCCGGTAGCCAACGAGGTAGATGTTGCCTTCACCGAGCGGGTATCCTATCGCAGATTATGCCTAACACCGCAAGGATGGATACGGCGGTGGGATGACCAGGGGAACATCTTCCTCAGGGAATGGGAAGTGATTCGACCCTATCTCACCCCTGATTCGATAGTCGTTCTGAGCAGGGAAGATCTTGGGGGAAGGTTAGAACGAGGCAGGGATATTGCAGATGCGTGCCACATCCTTGTGATAACCATGGCTGAGCAAGGTGCAATGTTGTATGTAGGAGACAAGGTTCAGCATCTTAAAGCGCCCAGGATCGAAACTGTTGATGCGACAGGTTGTGGCGATATTTTCGCAGCTGCTTTCTCGATCTCGCTTGAACAAGGAAGGGATCCATTGATGGCAGCGACAATTGCCACTCAACTTGCTGCCTGCGCGGCAACCCGTACGGGTCTGGATAGCATACCAAGGTCAGAAGAGATTGAGGACGCCCTTCAATTGGGAGCGCAATGACGACGACTTACACTTTTGTCAATCAAAAGGGTGGGGTTGGTAAAACAACGACTGCGATTAGCCTAGGTGCTTATCTTGCCCAGAAAGAGCTGCGTGTGCTGATCGTCGACATTGATCCACAGGCAAACGCGACAGCATGCCTTGGCATCAATCATACCGAAGTTGAGCGTAGTATCTATCACTGCATGATTGGTGAAATTCCAGTAAGTGACGTGATTTTCCAAAGCCGTCGCTTGAATCTATCCCTGCTCCCATCTGGGGCCGCCCTCGCAGGAGCTCGGGTCGAGCTTGTCAGCATGGCCGAGCGAGAGCTCACTCTTAAACGCACGCTGGAACCCATCCTAGATCTTTACGATTACGTCCTGGTTGACTGCCCGCCATCCTTAGGGTTGCTCACACTCAATGGCCTACTTGCCGCACAAGACGGGGTCATCATTCCAATCCAGTGTGAATACCTTGCGTTGGAAGGGCTGACCTCCCTGATGAAAACGCTCGATCGCATCCAACACGGGCTATTTCCCGGATTAAAGGTGCGTGGACTCGTGATGACGATGTATGATGCCCGGACGAATCTTTCGCGTGATGTCGTGGAAGAGGTGCGCAAGCACTTTCCCTCACAAGTCTTTCATGCGATCATTCCGCGCAGCGTACGCTTGGCCGAAGCGCCTTCCCATGGTCTTCCCATCTCAGCATATGCCCCCAATTCTTCCGGGGCACTTGCTTATCAAGCGCTGGCCGAGGAGATCCTGGAAGCTGACAACCAGAAAACGAACAGGTGACCATGAGCAAAAAAAGTGGTTTAGGCAAGGGCCTTGACGCTCTTATTCCCTCGGGAACAGCGTCCGAATCGCAAGCTTCAGGCAGCCTTGAAGTCAAGATTACAGCGATACGACCAAACCCCCGACAACCGCGAGTAAAGATTGACACTGGGCAGCTTGATGATTTAACCAATTCGATACGCACCCATGGCATATTACAACCACTTGTAGTCCTTCCCGCCGACCCTAAAGGTCGCTACACACTCATCGCCGGGGAGAGACGCCTGCGGGCTGCAAAAGAAGCAGGCCTATCTGTAGTTCCGGTGATCATCCGTGACACCACTGAAGCCGGTCAGCTCGAATTAGCACTGATTGAAAATCTTCAACGCACGGATCTCAACCCGCTTGAAGCAGCCGACGGTTATCGTCAGCTCGTTGATGATTTCAGCTTATCGCACGATGATGTAGCTCGGCGAGTCGGCAAAAGCCGGACAACCGTGAGTAATACCCTCAGATTGCTCAAACTTTCTGCTGCGGTACGCGAAGCGCTAACCAACGATAAGATCAGTGAAGGGCATGCGCGCGCATTGCTCGCCCTTCCAACTGCACAATCTCAATCGGCTGCCCTTGAAACTATTTTGGGACGCGGTTTGAATGTTCGCCAGACGGAAGAACTCGTCCGTCGCCTACAAGGTGCACGCACCCAGAAGAAAGCTGCACAACGGCGTTCCGCAGAGGAGACGGCGCTAGAAGAGCAGTTACAGGACTCGCTAGGAACAAGAGTTACTTTACGGCGCGGTGCAAAAGGGGGCAGTATCGTCATCCGCTTTTTCTCAGACGAAGAATTAAACACCTTGGTTGAACGGCTCCTTGGTGAGAGTTAGGGACGGACATTGCGCTTTCTGGTCTTCGGAAGCGGGGCCGTAGGAAGCTACCTCGGGGTGAAGCTCGCCCTCGCCGGACATCAAGTCGGTTTCCTCACCCGTGACCAAAACCCGAATAGATTGCGCGAGCAAGGCTTCTCACTTTTTAGTGAGGATAATCCCCAAGCGCTGCTGCAGCCTTCTATATATACGGATCTTGGACACGCGCTCGAATCTGAAGATCCCGAACTCATCCTGCTTACTGTGAAAGCATACGACGTGGCAGACGCCGCTCAAATGCTCGCGCCCTTTCCAAAGTCATTCCAAGCAGTAGTAAGTTTCCTGAACGGCGTCAATAATGAGAGCATCCTTATGGCGGAGCTCGGGGAGGACCGGGTCGTCCCGGCTACCCTCACAAGCGCGGTTCAACGTCCTGAACCCGGGGTAATACGCGTTGAGCGTCTGCGCGGAATCGGGCTGGCTGGCAACCACCCGATGATCGTCCCGTTCCAGCTTGCGCTTCAAACTGCAGGGTTTAAGGTCCAACATTACCCTGATCCAGAGCGTATGAAATGGTCAAAATTACTAACGAACATCGTCAGCAACGCTAGTTCGGCTATTTTGGGATGGACGGCAAAGCAAGTCTTTGATCATCCTGTCGCGGCCCGGATAGAGATCAACGCCTTGCGCGAATCGGTGCGGGTGATGCGTAAAATTGGTATCGTCCCTCATAATCTTCCCGGGGTTCCCGTCGCGGTCCTTGGTCGGGCGATCTTCCTACCCTCAATTCTCACCCGAAAAGTATTGGGTCAAATCGTAAGTAAGGGACGCGGGAAGAAAAAACCCAGCTTTCACTATGATATCGGACGTGGACGTTCAGAGATCACCTGGCTAAACGGTGCTGTCGTGCGCTATGGGGGCAGATTCGGCGTGCCGACTCCCTACAATGAAATGCTCACTCAGGTTTTCCTCGATATTGTCCACAATCGCCGTCCTCACCGCGATTTCCTCAACCAACCACAGAAATTGCTTGGGGAATTGCCTGCTTGAGCCTCGGCAATGCTCAGGCTTGAGTCTTTCAGCCCGGGATATCGTTTCTGGGTATAATCCGAGATTAATTGGGTTTGGGAGTGCACTGAGATGAATCTTGAGGGTAAAGTTGCGATTGTAACCGGTGGTTCACGTGGAATCGGGCGTGCGATTGCACTTGAGTTAGGCCGCTGCGGGGCTAGCGTAATGATCAACTACCATAAGAATGCTGACGCAGCTGAAGAGGTCAAGACTGCGATAACCGCTTCTGATGGCAAGGCCGAAATATATCAGGCTGATGTGAGTGACTTCGCTCAGGCCGAGGCTTTAGTAAAAGCCACAATTGAAGAATTCGGCGATCTCCAGATCCTGGTCAACAATGCCGGGATTACCCGTGATGGTCTGATTATGATGATGTCGGAAACCGACTGGGATGCCGTCCTCGAGACCAACTTGAAATCAACCTTTAATTGCTCGAAACCGGCAGTCCGCCACATGATGCGAAAACGAGTTGGCCGCATCATCAACATATCATCGATCTCGGGTGAAATGGGCAACGCTGGTCAGACAAATTATTCAGCTTCCAAGGCAGGACAAATTGGATTTACAAAAGCGCTGGCGCGTGAAGTAGCCGCCCGGAACGTGACCGTCAATTGCGTTGCGCCGGGCTTTATCGAGACAGAAATCTGGGATACCGTTCCAGAGGATATTCAATCTGGGTTGATGGATGTGATCCCACTGGGACGAATCGGCCAGGCTGAGGAAGTGGCGAAAGCCGTAGCCTTTCTCGCCTCTGAAGACGCCGCCTACATTACGGGCCACGTACTCGTTGTAGACGGCGGAATGGCTATGTAGAAAGTGAGTGTATCTGGCATGGCAGCAAAAGCAAAAGAAGGTGGTCGCGCTCCGGGAACAACGACAATGGCGCCGGGCGTCCTGGTCACATTGGCCAAGCTGACCGCCATGAGCATCCCCGGCGTCGTAGGCGTGGCCCCATTACCGGGAGGTGTTAACCGCCTATTTCGCCGGGGCGTTGCAGAGGGCGTGCAGATCGAATTCGATGAAAACTCCGTTGGCATCGATCTTTACCTGATCCTCAAACAAGACACGAATGTGCGCAACGTAAGCAGAAAAGTCCAGGCTGAAGTCGCACGGGCGATCGAGGAAATGATCGGTATGCAGGTCACGCGCATCGATGTCCATATTGAGGATATCGACTACACCGTTGATGTCGATTGACCCTACCCTCTAGCGATGAAACGTGAACGCCGCCGCGTGCGGGGCTTAGCCCTTCAATCACTTTATGAGATTGATACTGTCGGGCATCTGCCTGAAGAGGTTGTTGCTCGCCACATTGAACAGCAGGACACCATCAGCGAGGATGGTGTCAATTTTTTGCGTGAGATGGTGATAGGCGTTAATGCAACCACCCATCATCTGGATGATCTAATTGCCAGTTGTGCCCCGGAGTGGCCGATCGAACAACTTGCAGTGCTCGATCGAAATATCCTGCGCATCGCCCTCTGGGAACTGGCTACATCCAACGAGACGCCGCTGAAGGTCGCCATCAATGAAGCGGTGGAGTTGGCGAAGCGTTTTGGATCCGAGAGTTCTGCCCGCTTTATTAACGGTGTGCTTGGCACCCTGGCCCAGCGAGAAAAAGAAATCCGCGGGCAATTTCCTTCAATCTCCCCCGAGCGTTGAGATGGATATCTTTGGAATCGGATTACTCGAACTCGTCTTCATACTGATCATCGCCATGATCGTTGTCGGTCCTCGCGATCTAGGCAAAGTTGGAAGGCAACTTGGACGGTTTCTCAACCGGATGTACAAATCCGAGAGCTGGCGCATGCTCAATGATGCCTCCCGTACCCTTCGAAATCTACCTAATCGCCTGGCACGTGAAGCAGCTTTGGAAGAACTCGACTCAGTAAAGGATACGTTCAAGGACACCGGCCGGATGATTAAAGCTGACATGCAGGAGCTCGATAATTCCCTGGATGCTTGGATCCCAACTGCGAGCCCACCAGAAGCACCTTCGGACCGCGCCGATGCCGAGCCAGCTAAGAAGCCGGATTCGAATTCGGTTGAAGGTCAATCATAAGGCATGAGTGAATTGATTCGTCGAGTCTTGCGGTGGGTATGGAACGCAATCACCTGGCCGTTTCGCCTGATAGCAAAACCCTTCATCGCGTTTCGTCAGTTTCTTAATCACGAACCAGAGGACACCCCACTGGCGGATGTCTTCACAGCCACGATAGAGCAACCTTCCCTTTTAATCGATCACCTCGAAGCCTTACGTCGCCATTTTCTTCGAGCCCTCATCGTGCTGATCATTGCGGTCGTGATCAGCATGGTTTATACACCCCAGATTCTGGCCTGGCTGAGTATTCCAATTGGGGGTCTGGAAGAACTGCAAGCTATCGAAGTGACAGAGACCGTTGGCGCGTATATGCGTGTGGCTTTGATGTCGGGATTTACAATTGCTCTTCCTTACATTGGGATTGAGATTTTTGCATTCCTCAATCCCGGTTTGCGGCGTCGCGAGCGCATTACCATCCTGATCATCATTCCCGTCGCAACAGGCCTGTTTATTTGCGGTGCCGCTTTCACCTACATGATCATGCTAGATCCGGCATTGGATTTTCTGCTCTCCTTTCTGGGGATTGACACAGCGATCCGCCCTTCCAACTACATCCGCTTCGTTACCGGGTTGATGTTCTGGATCGGTGTGTCCTTCCAATTCCCCCTCATTGTCTATGGACTTGCTGCGCTTGGCATTGTCGATGCCCGCTCTCTCGTCAGAGGATGGCGCTTTGCTATCCTTGGCATCGCCATCCTTGCAGCTGCCGTGACCCCGACGATCGATCCAGTCAATATGGGCCTCGTGATGTTACCGATGATAGTCCTGTATTTCGTGAGTATTGGGACAGCAAGTCTGGCCTCACGTGGTCGTTCGAAACGCCAAAAACTCGCAGAGCAAAATCCGGATTAACCCTGAGGCAACCCTTCAACAATCTTCTGAGATAGGGGCCTTCATCCCGGGGTCTTTTTTGTCACACAAAAACATCAGGGGTACAATCGCAACTTACCACACGACTTCTCGCACGATGGATCCACCCTATTGGGGAATATATTGCCAAAACAAATATCGGTTGATGATCCAAACCTTCAGCTCGCTGCTAATCGCTTGCGGCGGACCCTTAGAATTTGGGGTTTCCTCTTTGCCTGCATGGGTCTGCTGCTTCAAGGCACCCTGCGAGCAGAGTACCCAACCGCTTCGATACTCTGGTTTGGCAGTGCGCTGCTTTTATTTATTAGCCACCAACCTGCACTCCTCGCGCTTGTTGCAATTCAATGGGGCATATCCCTCACGACCCTTATCCCAGGTGTGGCATTGATCACGGGTCCAGATCCTCTATCGTACTTATTTGATAGTGGCGTCTTGGAAACGCTTGTCCTCATTGGTGTCCGCCTTGTTATGATTGTCACGGCGGTGAACCAGTTCCTTTTCTACCGTATGCTTTATGGAACCGAATCGATCCAGGCCCTCTATCCTGATCTCACCCCTATCCCTGCAGTTATTCCAAACCAAACCGGGCGAATAGCGATCTCAGGGCGGCTCCTCGGTTTCCTCGGAATCTTGCTTACTCTGCTTTCAGTTCCGCTACGCTCCCGAGGTATGGATGCGCACTTGCTTAACCTTGCCCTTGGATCATCGACACTTGCTATGGGTTTTGGATTAGGTGTTGCATTCTCTCCTACGCAACGAAGGGGCACTGCGCTCACAGCAATCCTGCTCGGCGGTTTTGCTTTTATGTTGGCGATCTTGATCGCTCGCATTCTTTAATAACCTAGTGATTCCAACCTCCGGTGTCCCTTCAGAAGAAGATACTAAGAATACAGCGCCTCAAGCGCAGATCTCGCTTCTATCTCCCGGCCCACGTTTGCTGCTCTGGATACTGATCATTCTGGGCATCTTGGGCAGCGTCACTTCTGCAATCATCGCTTTTATTCGATGGAACTTTGCCTTTAGTCATTATGGGCCGGCAGTCGTTTGGAAATGGTCTGCACCCGCTGTGATTGCTGGACTTATTTCATCAATGGTCTGGGTTACTGCGCTTATTCTATGGATCGCACGACGCTCGCATTTGGCTCTGATCCTTCCAGAAGGGCTTGTGCTCCAACGGGGTTCTCGCCGGATCCATTATCCATGGCAGCAATTGCGGGATTTGAAACTCTACGTGGTTCAATATGGACTAGCCTTTATCCAATGGGGAGAACGGGCGGTTGTCTCGCTCATGACCCTGCAAGGGAAACGGATACGCTTTAGCGGTCCTCGAGATGATCTCGAGGATTTCACCAACGTCATTAAGCATTATCTCTACCCCCGGCGCTTGGCGGAATACCGCGCAGCGCTTGAGGCGAGACAAATCATTTCCTTCGGCCCCTTACAATGCTCACAGGACGGTTTGCTTTACCGCAAAAAGCGGTATCCTTGGGATCAACTCAATTCGGCCAAGCTTGATGGTGGTCGATTAATCCTATCGATCAAGGATGGAGATAAGATCGAAAAAATACGGATTGCTGCCCGAAATATTCCAAATCCCGATTTATGTGCACAATTGATCACGAGTATCGAGTATTAAGCATGCAACGACTTTATCTGGTTTTCCAAACGCTGATCGTCTTAAGTCTAATCCTTGGGGGATGTGCAGAACCACCGCCAATCCTACCTTCGAGTGTCGAGTTGACCTCAGACTCCAGCACCCCTCTCACCGAGGTTACCTTCCTGGTTGCACCACCACCCGCCACCGGATCCTCCCTGGGTATCTCTCTGGCACTTCTGGATACGGTCTCCGGGATGGATGTGCAAACGGAACAGATCTCCATGGCTCCCAGAAGCGATGGACGCTTCGAGACCACGCTCACGGTACCGGTTGGATCAACACTCACTTATCGCTATCTCCGGACGAAGCCTTCGGAAGCAGCTGAGGTGACCGCAAACTTCGACCCAGTCAGCTATCGCGTCGCCTATATCCCGGGTCCATCCCAAATAGAAGAGACAGTTGCTGGATGGTCAGATGAACCTCATGCAGGATCCACAGGCCGGATTATTGGGCGCATTATCAATGCCGAAACAGGTTCTGGGCAACGCGAGCTGCTTGTCTCAGCAGGAGGCATCACGGTATTTTCGGAGTCAGATGGGACCTTCCGCCTTGATGGTTTGGCGGAAGGGGTTCACCATCTCACAGTCTTCAGCCCAGATGGGGCTTTCAAGTCGAATGCGCAAGGTGCGCTCATTCAAGGCGGCGCAACCACACCTGCTGAGCTACGGGTCCATCCAGCAAAGAGTGTCTTCGTCACATTTCAACTTACAGTGCCCGAAGGCTTAAGCCCGGATGCCATCGTGCGTATCGCAGGAAATGTTTCCACGCTTGGCAATCGATTCAGTGATCTTACCGGTGGTATGCGCGTATCTGTAGAGCACTTGCCCACGCTTGTAAGGGTCGGTCCACAACACTTTCTTGCCGTCCTTTCTCTCTATGCGGGGACCGATCTTCACTACAAGTACACGCTGGGGGATGGTATCTGGAATTCGGAGCGCAACAGCGAGGGAAACCTGGTATCCCGGCAAGTTATCCTTCCCGAAGAAGATGTAGTCCTACGAGATCAAGTCACTGCATGGGGTGAAATAAACGATCAACCAGTTCGAATCATTGTCAATGTTCCCGAGGACACACCTGAAGGGGATCAGATCAGCATCCAATTCAAACCTAACGTCTGGTTTGAACCCTTGCCGATGTGGTTTATCGAGCCAGGTTCCTGGTATTACGATCTCTATGGTCCGCTCGATAAGGGGCTTGAGATTGAATACCGCTATTGCCGAAATCTACAATGTGGTGCGGCTGATGATGCAGACACGGCTGGCCTTGAAGCAAGCGGCCGTACACTGGCATATAAGGGTGAAGCCCAAATCATCCGTGATGATGTTCGTGCCTGGCGATGGCTCGAAGAACAACCATCCGCTGTTGCGCTTAATACAGAGCCCGTCGCAGCTCGCCCTGCTGTCAGCACGGGTATTGAGATCGCAGCCCAGTACCACCCCTCCTGGCGCAGACAATTAGGTCAGGCACTCAACCCTATCAAAGCGCTCGGAGCCGATAGCATCATATTTCCATTGCAATGGCAATGGCAGCAGCAAAACCCGTTCCCGTTATTAGGCTTGGATCCAGCCCAAGGTCAGTTCACCGATGAGCTGAGGGAGTTCGTGCATAATGCGAAAAGCAACGGATTTACGCTTGCACTCAAACTCCACCCTTCTAGCAATGCGCACGACAGCGAAATGTGGTGGGAGACAGCAACACGAGATCCCCTCTGGTGGCAATTATGGTTTGAGGAGTACCACCAGTTTGCTCTCAGCGCAGCCGAGATTTCTGCTGATCTCGGAATCGATATCCTAATCCTGGGTGGAGACTGGGCATCTCCGGCCTTGCCCAGTGGCCTTCTGCTCAATGGCGAAGCCTCGGGATCGCCTAGCGATGCCAATAATAAATGGCGCTCGATAATCCAAGCTGTTCGTGAAATCTATCCTGGCCGGGTCGCTTTCGAACTTGGGGTTGTCGAAGAAGTTCCCGCGATACCTGATTTTCTCGACGAAGTGGATCTTATTCTTGTGGATTGGCGGCTACCAGTATCCCAAACAGCCGCAGATGATGTTCAGCTCATGGCGCAGAATTTTATCCCCTACCTTGACCTGCTTGAATCGCGCACGAAGCGCTTTAACCGGCCGTTGTGGATCAGCGTCGAATATGCTTCCGTCACTGGAGGTGCCTCTTCATGTCCGCCGGCCCCTGATGGTAGCTGTCGCCCAATCTCGGAGTTTGACGCTGGGCGGGAGATTGATCCCGATCTCAATACATCTTTTGAGGAACAAACCAACGCGATCAATGCCGTATTCCTGGCAACCCATGATCGTCCTAACATAGAGGGCTTATTCGTTGGGGGGTTTAATCCCTCGGCTATGCTGTGGGATAAGTCATCCTCGATATTTGGAAAGCCCGCCGAGGAAGTGCTAGAGTATTGGTATCCAAGGATAAAAGGTGAGTAACCCGCCGAGCCGGGACCATTGCAATCCTGGAAGGTAGAATGAGCGAACAGGACATATTCGGCGGACCGATCGTCTGGCAGCCAACCGCAAAATATATTAAACGCGCCCATCTCACCCATTTCATGCAAAAGCACGAAATCCACTCGTTTGACGAGTTGTATAAACGCTCGATAACCGAAATTCCCTGGTTTACAACGGCGGTATTGGACTACCTCGGAATCAAATTTCAAACTCCCTATACACAGATCTTGAATACGGACGCAGGCATTGCATGGCCGCACTGGTGCGTTGGCGGAAAGCTGAATATTGTTGAGAGTTGTCTGGATCGATGGATCCAAGCCGGGCAGGGTGAGGCAACAGCCTTGACCTGGGAAGCCGAAGATGGCCGTAAAAGCAGTCTGAGTTACGCTCAACTTGAAAGTGAAGTTTCCCGGGCAGCCAATGGCCTGCGCTCGCTCGGTTATTCCAACGGTGACCGCATCGGAATTTACATGCCGATGACGCCGGAGATCGTCATAGCCCTGCTTGCGATTGCCAAGATCGGGGCGGTGGCGCTACCGCTATTCTCTGGGTATGGTGCCGGGGCGATTGCAGCGCGCTTAAGCGACTCCCAAGCCACAGGGCTTTTCACTTCCAATCGAGTCCATCGCCGTGGAAAGATCGTCGAGATGAAAGCAACGGCGGATAGCGCCATCGAAGATTGTCCCCAGATAAAGCATGTGATCGTCCATCGCTATCTCCAATCCGAAACGACCATGAAATCGGGACGGGATTTGTGGTTTGACGAGTTGCTCAGCAGCGTACCTGCAGAAGCGAGTACCGCCATCCTTGATGCCGAAGCACCATTAATGATCCTCTACACATCAGGTACAACGGGACGGCCCAAAGGGGCGGTCCACACCCATTGCGGATTTCCTGTCAAGGCGGCGCAGGACATGGCCTTCGGCACGGATGTTCATCCTGGTGACGTGATCTACTGGATGACGGATCTGGGCTGGATGATGGGCCCCTGGCTGATTTTCGGAGCACTGATCCTGGGTGCCACAGCAATGCTCTATGATGGTGCTCCCGACTACCCCAGCCACGATCGCGTCTGGGCTTTATGCGAGCAGCACAGGGTGAACGTTTTAGGCGTTTCGCCAACATTGATCCGTTCTTTGATGCCCTATGGTTCTGAACATCCACGGAAGTACAATCTCACACATATCCGTAGCTTTGCCTCAACAGGTGAACCATGGAACCCGGGGCCCTGGCACTGGTTATTCAATGAGGTTGGGGAAACGCAGAAACCCATCATCAACTACTCGGGCGGTACTGAAATTTCAGGGGGGATCCTGATGGGAAACCCGGTCACACCGCTCAAAGCTTGTGCTTTCTCGGCTCCCTGCCCCGGGATCTGGGTGGACGTCCTGGATGAAAATGGAGAATCCTTGCAGGGAGAGGTAGGTGAGCTGGTGATCAAAGCCCCCTGGATCGGTATGACGCGCGGCTTCCTCAACGACCCTGAGCGCTATGAGCAAACCTACTGGTCCCGCTGGAAGGATATCTGGGTTCACGGCGATTTTGCGGCGGTGGATCCAGACGGCTCCTGGTATATCCTGGGACGATCCGACGACACGATAAAAGTCGCCGGGAAACGCGTGGGTCCTGCAGAAATCGAATCGATCCTGGTAGCAATGGATGGCGTGATTGAGGCGGCGGTAATCGGGATACCGGATGAGATCAAGGGAAGCAGCCTCGTCGCATTCTGTGTTATCGATGAACACCTGGCGCCAAGCCAGGAGTTTGCCACGCAACTGAAGCAACATGTCATTGAGGGGATGGGCAAACCGATGGCACCAAAAGGGATTTATTTCGTTCCTGATCTCCCGAAAACTCGAAATGCCAAAGTCATGCGCAGAATGCTGCGCGCAGCTTATCTGGGAGAAGACCCGGGCGACACGTCTGCGCTGGTCAATCCGGAAGTCCTGGATGGGATCCCCCAATTGAGCCAGGATGCATAGAGTTTTTCAGGAGTTTCTATGATCTTTGAACCAGAGGGGCCTAGCTGCAAGTAACCAGCTTTAAAGGCAGGCGAGGGAAACCATGGATTTTAATCTCACCGAAGAACAGAAAATGTGGCAAACCGCGGTGCATGACTTTTGCGCAAACGAAGTCAAACCAAAAGCCGGCGAATTCGACGAGCAAGCGGCATTAAATAAGCAAGCGTTTGAGAAGATGGCTCCCATGGGGTTGTTGGGACTGGTCATCCCAGAAACATATGGTGGGGCGGGGGTAGACGCTCTCAGCGCGGCTATTGCCATCGAAGAACTGGGTTGGGCAGACGGGGGTACGGCGCTGTCTGTTGCTGCCCATAATGGCTTGGGTTGCGCACCGATCGCTCTGTTTGGCGATGAGGATCAAAAACAGCGCTGGCTTCCCAACCTGGCAACAGGGGAGGCTGGGCTCGGCGCGCTGGCCCTAACCGAACCCGATGCAGGTTCAGATCTAGCGGGCGGGGTAAGCACAAAGGCAGAGCAGGATGGAAATGATTGGGTCATTAATGGCAGTAAAGCCTGGATTACAAATGCAAGCGTCGCCTCAGTGATCATAACGCTCTGTCGAACAGGGCCTGTAGGCGAGTCAAACTCTTTGACTTTGATCGTCGTGCCTGCCGATGCGGAAGGGCTTCATATTCACCCGCCTGAAAAAAAGATGGGTGTGCGTGCCTCACCCACGCATGCTTTGACGTATGAAAATGTGCGTGTCCCCCTTGGATACACGCTCGGTAATGTCGGGGAGGGGCTCTATCAAACACTCCAGACCTTGGATGGCGGACGGGTCAGCATTGGAGCCTTGTCTGTCGGGCTGGCGCAGGCAGCCTTCGAAGAGGCCGCTCGCTACGCAAAGGAACGTCAGAGCTTCGGAAAGAAATTGGCCGATCATCAGGCAATCCAATGGATGATTGCCGATGCTGCCGTCCAAATAGAGGCAGCTCGCATGCTTGTGTACCGGGCGGCGTGGTTGAAAGAACGCGGAGAGTTCTATAATAAGGAAGCGGCCATGGCGAAGCTATTTGCGTCAGAGATGGCCGAGCAAGTATCTCGAAATGCCATGCAGATCCTTGGGAGCTATGGATACAGTAGCGAATACCCAGTTGAAAGGATCTATCGTGATGCACGTCTGATGACGATCGGGGAAGGGACCAGTGAGGTCCAGCGCATGGTCATCGCAAAGAGAGTTTTTGGCCAAGAGTAAGAGCAGCGGGTAGTACAGATGAACGAGCGGCTCTAATCGAGCCGCTCGTAATTATTGTTGAAATCGATTCGCTCAAGAACTGACGGACTGTAAGGCCGGTTCTAGTTGGTCGGCGGGAGTGTAACCGATCCACTCCTGGAGAACCTCCCCATCTGATCCCAAGAGGAATATGTGCGGTCGGAACCCAGAAAAACCCAGCTCATTCTGGAATGTTTCAGTGGCAGGATCATCAATATCCAAGTAGATAAAGCGAACTGCCGAGTCGAATTCAACCTCAAGCCCATGCACGATGGGCGCCATTTGTTGGCAGGTCGTTCACCAGAAGGCGAAAAATTCGACAAGTTGCGGTTGTCCAGCCGCAAGCACGACTGATGCAGGATCCGTCGCCTCCAGATTTGGTCGTGGAACGCGCACTTCAGGCTCAGGCTCGTTTTCTCCAACCTCGGGATCCCCGGCATCCTCAGCTATCGGCCCTGGATCCTGGGGGATATCAGCGCTATCACCCACTTGTGCATCTTCAACAATAATGGCGGGAGCTTGAGCTCCCGAGCAAGCTGACAGAAGCATCGCAAGCAAGGCGATCAGCCCTACCAAAATCAGCGTGTTCTTTTTCATTCCAACTCCAATGGATCTGAGCGATTTCCTTCCAACTACAGCAAAAGTGTACCCGATAACCAAACCCGCTCGGTGTAGGCTATCACACACTCCGCAGGCACTGGATCCTATGGCGCCGATGCATCGATCGTCGCCTGATTTCGAGATGCCAACCAGGATCGCAGCGCGCGCGGTGCATAGCGAACGCGACTGGCCCATGTGCGAACAATACCAATGCGCAAAACTAACAGTATCAGGATCAGTATGCCCACGGCGATAGGGATACGAATGTCGGCCTTTTGAGCCCAGGCATAATGAATTGTTGCCAAGGGGCCAGCCACATAGACAAGCCGGTGCAATCGCTTCCAATTCTTCTTCAACCGACGCATCCAACCCTGGGTGGAGGTTAGAGCCAGCGGCAATAGAATCAGGAACGTTGCTGCGCCAACGAAGGCGTAAGGCTTTTCTAGAATCGCCTCCCGGAGTAAAACCAGGTCGAACCCATAATCGACCCCGGTGAAGATCGAGACATGCACCGCAGCGTAGAGGAAGGCGTAAAGCCCCAACCAGCGTCGAAGAGGGATGAGCTGTCGCAAACCGAACAATGTATTTATCGGGGTGATCGAGAGCGATAAGATCAAGAAGATGATCGCTGTGCGTCCAGTGCGTATCGTCGCAGCCTGGACCGGATTAAAGGTCAAGTTGCCGGTAGACCAGGCGACGATCATAATGATCAGGGGCAACCAGCCCCCGACATGGGTTCCCACGAGTAGTAATTTTCCCCAACGCTTTGACATTAGTAGTTTTCCCGTAAATCCATTCCTTCATAGAGGTAGGCAACCTCGTCGGCATAGCCGTTGAACGCCAATGTATCCCGGCGTCCGTTCTCGCCAATGCGCCGTTCTGAAGATTGTGACCACCGCGGATGTGGTACTTCCGGGTTAACGTTGGCGTAGAATCCATACTCGTTGGGTGCAGCTGCCATCCAGAGGGAAATTGGCATCTCGTCGACAAGATCAATGCGCACAATCGATTTAATGCTCTTGAATCCATACTTCCAGGGCACAACCAACCGAATGGGTGCCCCGCTTTGAGGCAGCAAATCTTGACCATATAACCCCGTTGCAAGCAGGGTGAGATCATTCATCGCCTCGTCGACCCGTAAACCTTCGACATAGGGCCAGTTGTAGAAGCCGCTGTTCTGGCCGGGCATCTCCTCCGGGCGATATACAGTTTCGAAACGAACATATTTTGCCTCAGAGGTCGGCTCAACCTGATCAAGAAGTTCCTTAAGCGGGAACCCTAGCCAGGGGATAACCATCGACCATCCCTCAACACAACGCAGTCGATAAATCCGTTCTTGCTGAGAAAATTTCGTGCGCAGAGCGTCAATATCGTAAACCCCTGGATTTCGGACCATACCGCCAACTTCAACAGACCAGGGGGAGGTTTGAAAGTCACGCGAGACCTTAGCCACTGCAGTTTTATCAAGCGAGAACTCATAGTAATTGTTATAGTTGGTTATCGCCTCAAACGAGTTTATTGGATCTCCCAAGTCATCCTTCGATCCCTGCGCGTTGGGCGCCGGTCCATCGGTAGACATAACTGAACTCTTTGGAGCGCAGGCAGCTAAAAACGCACCCGCTGCCGAATAGCCCATCGCTTTGATAAATCCCCGCCGGGCCATATAGATGTGTTCTGGTGTAATTTCCGAAGATTTAATCGCTACCATCTCAATACTCCTTACTGAACGATTCTGCTAACAGAAATCGGATTACCTCTTCAATTTCATCATAGCGGCCTTCACCAATGTGCTGGTATCGAACTCTTCCCGCCTTATCAATTAATAAAAGCGTTGGCCAGTAGCGGATACCATATGCGGCCCATGCTTGACGTTGATTATCTTGTGCCACGGCGTAGGGTATCTCAAGTTTCTCGATAGCATCAATCAGGTTTCCTAGTTCGGCCTCATACGAAAATTCTGGATAATGGACACCAATCACGACTAAACCCTTTTCCCCGTAGCGCTCATGCCAACCCCTCAACGAGGGAATCACCCGCTGGCAATTAATGCAACCAAAGGTCCAAAAATCCAGCAGGATCACATTCCCGCGTAATTCTGAGATCCTTATCGGTTTGTCAACATTGAGCCAAACATCGTTCTCCAGTTCGGGGGCAGCTCCCAGATCTTCCAACGCAAGCTTCGGTTTCTTTGAGATCTCGGTGGAACTTTCGACTGGGTCCACATCTGCGCGGCTGCATGCATTAAGTGTCAAGGAGCCTGCAATCAGCGTAAACAACCACATCATCCGAATACGATACATTGTATCCAATTCCTCACCGGAGGTAAGCGGCAATTAAGGGCCAATTGAGGGCGAAATCGTATATCCCCAACCCAATTAATATCAATCCGCCGCTAAGATTTACCCAACGCGTGTGCCGGGCAAAAAAACTCGTGATGGCCCGCTGTGCGGCACCCGAAATCAATGAAAGTAGGAGCAGCGGCATTCCAAAGCCCAAGCCAAAGCCCAGGAAGACGATCATCTTCTCAACCAATGCCTCGGGTGTGAGTGATAGGGCAAAGATGCTGACAACAAATGGGCCTGAACAAGGCAGGGCAATCGGCCCATAGAGAAAGCCATAAATGTAAGCATTCAAGAGAGGATGCGATAACGCCGGGAGCCGAATTTGGGGCAAGCGGATAAATGGATTCTTCCCAAACAGAAGCAGGATGCCGAGAAGCACCAGCGCGCCATCAGCCAGCGGCACAACGATCGACAATGCTCGCCCTACCGAAACGGAAAGAGCTGCAATCAATGCTCCCAGGATCAACATCATGCTCAGCACCCCTGCGAGGACGGCGACACCCAGAAGATAGCGCAACCAGGTCCTGGCGGCTCCATGCAAGCCCCCACTAAGATAGGCTAGATATCCGGGATACAGCGGGAGGACACAGGGGCTGACTGTGGCGAAAATTCCGATCGAGAATGAGCTTAGGAGAATATCCATTTGAGCCTCAGCGACGCGCAATCCATCAACGGGGCAAGGGATCCTTGCCCGGTTGACTTTCCGTCCTACATCTCCCCATCCAGCAGGTTTACAACATCTTGCTGTAATTCTGCAGCGCTCTTGATGCCAAAAGGCAATGGATGTACTTCGCCATGTTGATCAATTAGCAGTATTGGTGTCGAGGGAGGGTTCAAGAACTGCTGTCCGTATAATCGCCCGAGCTCGCTGGCAACCTCGGCTGGTGCAACGGCGTATATCCAATTAAAAGCGTTCTGGGAGGCAAAACCTCGCAGGATGGCTTCATTCTCATTCGGATCAATATCCAACGCGATTGACTGAAAATCTTCTCGATCGCCCAGAGTGGTATGCAGCGTCTTAACTTCGCGCTGCTGTCGGAGACAGTTTGAACACCAGACCGCCATCGTCTCAACGAGGATCACCTTTCCCTCAAGCTCTTCTATCGTGAAGGACGTGCCTGTATTGACATCGACCAATGGGACTGTGAACCAGTCGGGCGCCATCATCTCTGCTTCCATCATGGCCTCACCGGAAGCCAGCTCGTCGCTATGATCATCATCCATCGTTTCTGCCGCAGGATCTTCTTCCATCATTGACTCTTCTTCCATCAGAGCATCTGCTTTTACATCCAGGGCAACGTCCTGCGGCGGCTGAGAAGTAGAACAAGCGCTCAAGAAAATCACCAGAATTGAAATCATCGGGAATAAATACCGCAATCTCATCTTTGCCTCCATAAATCCGTTCTCCGTTTCGTCTCCATTATGCGATTTCGAACTTACATAGATCTTTCTGCAGGGTTACAAGATTCTTGTTGCAGGCGAGCTGATGTAATATTTCCGTAAGGAATTTCATGCCATTTCGCAGCCTAAATCGCTTAAGATGGGTAGAACTAGGAGCATTGAATGTCGCTAGAGCTTATCCTCGTCATCGAAGATGAACCGAGCATCCGCGAAATTGTGACGCTATACCTGCAACGCGGGGGGTTTCGGGTACATGCCGTCGAGGATGGGCTCGAGGCACAACATTGGTTGAATGAACAACAACCCGATTTGATCATCATGGACCTTATGTTGCCAGAGCTCGATGGTTATGAGTTGACGGGGAAGATCCGCGCCCGCAGCGATGTCCCCATCATCATGTTAACTTCTCGCCGCGATGAAGTTGACCGAATCGCCGGGTTGGAAATGGGAGCTGATGATTACGTCGTCAAGCCCTTTAGCCCACAAGAGCTCGTCAGTCGGGTGCGCGCTGTCCTTCGTCGAACCCGACCCAAAGAGAGTGATTCGCTTGAGCCCTCCCTTGAATTGGGCGAGCTCAAGATCGATCCTGCCACACGCGAGGTCACACTGGCCGATCAAGTGTGCGAGCTCACCGCCAGAGAATTCGACCTGCTCTATCTTCTTGCCTCAAATCCTCGACGGGTCTTCAGTCGAGATCAATTGCTCGATCGGGTCTGGGGAAGTTCTGATTTTATTGACCCTGGGACAGTGACGGTTCACATCCGCAGATTGCGCGAAAAAATCGAAGCAGATGCTTCCAATCCAACCAACATCATCACGGTGTGGGGAGTTGGATATCGTTTTGAACCATAAACCAATTGCCAACCGATGCTTCAGTGTATGGGAATGAGGAATTAATGGCGGTAGACAAACCCATCAAGACACGAAACCTGAGGATGATCCTGGGTGGCGGCCTTGTTCTGGCGTTATCTCTGGCTGGTTTTTACCTCGCCATGCGACCGAGCACAACAGAATTCGGTTTAATGGCTCTCTTCCTGGGCATTACTAGCGCTATAACGATCCTGGCCGGCTTCGGAGCTTATCGGCTGGGATGGATGAGCCAATCACCCAGCATCGTGCTGGCTCTAATGATCACTTATATTCTTTCCAGCTTCCTGACGTTGCTGAATGTATGGTTGACGGCTCGACTGATGTTCGCCAGTCAACATGATCTAGTGCTCGGTACGATTCTGCTCCTCTTTGCCAGCGGCATGGCGATCGCGCTGGGATGGTTCTTTGCAACGACTTTGGGAGAAAGGATCGAATCCTTACGCGGCGCCGCGCGCCAGCTGGCCGATGGAGATCTGGGAACCCGGGTGCGTGTCCATGGTCGCGATGAACTCGCCGAGTTATCGCAAACCTTTAATGATATGGCGGAGAAGGTCGAAGCAGCCGCCCGGGAGCAACAGGAATTGGATCAATTACGGCATGAGCTCCTGGCATGGACTAGCCACGATTTGCAAACGCCACTGGCCTCCATGCGGGCAATCATCGAAGCGCTTGCCGACGATATGGTCGAAGACGAAGCGACCCGCCATCGTTATTTGGCAACCATTCGGCGCGAGATTCAATCCCTGTCGGACTTAATTGACGATCTCCTACAAGTTGCGCAGATTGATGCCGGGGGTTTGCGGCTTAATCTAGCCTGGAATTCTCTCTCTGATTTAATTTCCGACACGCTCGAATCCTTTTCAGAGCTCGCTTTGCAGCATGGCGTACAACTGACCGGCGAGGCAGAGCAAAGCCTGGACCCGGTCTGGTTCGACGCGCCTCGCATCGGACGAGTCCTGGCGAACCTTATCCTCAACGCCCTTCAATACACACCCGAAGGGGGAGAGGTGAGGCTCCAGGCCAAATCATCAAATGGCGCAACACTTGTTCAAATCCAGGACAGTGGAGAAGGAATCAAGTCTGAAGATCTCCCGCTGATTTTTGAATCCTTTTTTCGGGGAGAGAAATCGCGCAGTCGGGCAACTGGCGGATCCGGATTGGGATTGGCGATCGCGAAAGGCCTGGTCGAGGCTCACGGGGGTGAGATCCTTGCTGAAAGTGAACCTGGAAAGGGAACACGAATCTCGTTCACCCTGCCTGCGCCAGCGAAAGAAGCGCATTGATTTAGCCCTACTATTTTCCCCCCACCCACGTAACCATCATTACCCGAATTCCTGGCAATATTGAGTACGCTGAAGTAGATGGAGGCATGTTATGCAAAGTCAACTTCAGGTCTTTTTCGATTCAAACTGTTCGACCGCGACCTTCACGCAGGAATTAATCACGTCGGTAAGAATACTCCGTCCCGAGTTATCTATTGAAGTAGTGGATATCAACAAGTCAGAGGTCCATAAACCCGACTCAGTTTATGCCATACCAGCCTACTTGTTGAACGGCAAGACGATATTCCTGGGAAATCCCACTCGAATTGCATTGATTGAACGGCTGCAAAGACATTAATCATCCCGAAGGTATTAGGCCAACTATGGTTAGTTGTGGATAATGAATTCGCAAAAACAAAGTTTTCTCTCTAAGATCGATATTTTTCAGGACCTGGAACCGGGAGAGGTAGATCAACTCGACCGTGAGGTTACGATGACGACCTGCGAGGCAGGTCGTGTGTTCTACACACCGGAGGAGAGCGGGGAAGCTCTCTTTCTCTTAAAAAGGGGGAGGGTTCAACTCTACCGTCTCTCACCTGAAGGCAAAAAGCTAGTCGTGGCTGTTCTCAACGCAGGCACGATGTTTGGCGAAATGTCCCTTATCGGGCAGGGAATGCATAATACCTTTGCCGAAGCTGTCGAGGGGTGCACGCTATGCGTGATGAGCCGGGCGGATGTCGAACGCCTGATCCACACGAAACCAAAGGTTGCCATGCGGTTTCTCGAAGCGATGGCCAGGCGGCTGCAAGAAAGCGAAAGTAAGCTCGAAGAACTTGCCTTTAAAGGCATCCCGGCTCGACTCGCGGGTCTATTACTCGAGCTTTCGCCCGAGCGTGCGGACGGAGACGAAATCATCGGCTTCACTCATCAAGATCTCGCCGAACGAATTGGCACATATCGGGAGACGACAACGCAAGTGCTCAATCGTTTCAAAGATGAGGGCTGGATTGAGATCGGTCGAAAGCATATTCAACTTCTCGATACTGCCGCACTTGCCCGCCTCATCTAGCAAGAACCCCCCTTTCGCTACCTCTCAAAGTGGTAGACTCTGCCCCATGTTCACCCATTCAAGTACAACTTTATCGCTATCTACTGCGCGCAAACGTTTCGGATGCTTGAGTCTTTCGATAGTCAAGCCATCAAGAAACCAACCTTTCACGAGATCAGGACCAAGCCCAGCCCTTATTAGCCTGCTATTGAGTATTTTTTTGAGCGCCTGTGCTGGCACACAGTCAACCGCGGCAGTGGATAGCTCCCTTACAGAAGCGGAGGCTGTCGACCCTACACCTTCCACAACACCAACCGCTGTGGCCAGCGAATCCACAGCTACGCTTGAGCCTGTAGAACAGACGCAGGTGAGCATAACCCCTACCCCCAGCCCAGATCCGGATGCCTGGCAAAAGGCGCCCATCATTCCTATTCCCTCGGAGCGGGCCCGGCAAATTGTCCAAGAGGGGCTAAGGCGCGGCAATCATCCGCAGCGATTCTCAAAGATCGGTGATTCTGAAACCTTCACGAGCTGGTTCCTGGCCCCTTTCGATAAAACCCCAAAAACCTACCGGCTGGGCGAATACACCTACCTACAGGATGTGATCGACAACTTCTCTGGATCCTTTTCGCGACGGAGCATTGCCGCGCGACAAGGTTTCAACGCCGCCTCCGTATTCGCTCCCTTATGGGCCGATCCAACACTTTGCGAACCGGGAGAAACCCCCTTAGCATGTGAATTTCGCTTGCAACAGCCAGCCTATGTATTCATTCTCTTGGGAACCAACGATATCTGGCATCTCGACACTTTCGAGGAACAGATGCGCAGCATCATCGAATTCTCGATCGAGTCAGGAGTTCTCCCTATCCTGGGCACAAAGGCAGATAATCTGGAGGGCGACGGGACCATTAACCGCACGCTCTATACTCTGGCACTCGAGTACGAAATACCCTTGTGGAATTTCTGGGCTGCCGTTCAAGATCTTCCTCAGGCAGGCCTCGATGAGGACCAGGCTCACCTCACTTTCGGATACAACTATTTTGACGATCCTTTGGCCATGTTAAACGCCTGGCCTGTCCGCAACCTCACAGCTTTACAAGTTCTGGATTCGGTTTGGCGGGCGACGCAGCCCTGACATTTCGCTTATATGCTGAGCCCACACGGCTGGACTATAATCGTAACGTACTCGTAAAGTTGAGGATCTATGGAACGCCGAATCGTTGAATGCATCCCTAATTTTTCAGAAAGCCGCAGAGCAGAGGTGGTGCAATCGATTGAAGACAGCATTCGCGCCATCAAAGGCGTTTACCTGCTCGATCGCCATATGGATGATGATCACAACCGCTCGGTGATCACCTTTGCCGGTGATCCCCAGGCAGTAGCTGAAGCCGCATTTCAAGCCATCGCGAAAGCCGGGGAATTGATCGACTTAGATAAACATAGCGGCGAGCACCCGCGCATTGGCGCGACTGATGTCGTGCCCTTCGTGCCTATCAGCGGGGTGACCATGGAGGACTGCATTGAACTAGCTCGCAGTTTGGGAAAACGCGTGGGGGAAGAGCTGGGTATCCCCGTCTATTTGTATGAAAAAGCAGCGACGCGACCCGATCGCGTCAATCTGGCCAATCTGCGTAAAGGTGAGTATGAAGGATTAAAGGAGGCGATCCAGAGCGATCCGGATCGGGTTCCCGACTTTGGGCCCGCCAAATTAAGCAAGGCGGGTGCAACAGTGATCGGCGCACGTACCCCGCTCATCGCTTATAACGTTTACCTCACCACGGATGATGTCAGCGTTGCCGTGAGGATCGCCAGAAGGGTTCGCCATTCCACCGGGGGTTTACGCTTCGTAAAAGCTTTAGGCATGCTGGTTGATGGTCAGGCACAGGTATCGATGAATCTGACCGATTACAACCGTACAGCCATCGAGACTGTCGTCGAAAGTATCCGCCGTGAAGCCGATCAACTTGGTGTTTCCATCCAGCGCTCTGAATTGGTGGGTTTGATCCCAGAAGCTGCTCTTATTCAAGCCGCGCGCTGGTATCTCCAATTGGATGACTTCTCTGATGATCAGGTGCTTGAACGGCGTCTGCAAGGGGCAATGCAATCCGAAGCTGAAACGGATATATTTCTGGACGAGTTGGCGGCAGCTACCGCCACACCGGGGGGTGGCGCGGCAGCTGCGTATGCTGGCGCGATGGCTGCCAGCCTGGTCGCCATGGTGGCTCGACTCACCGTTGGCAAGAAAAAGTACGCCAGCGTCGAAAAAAGGATGCAGGAGATCATCGATGAGGCCGATGCGCTGCGCAAGGATTTTCTCCAGGCCAGGGATGAAGACATCGAGGCCTTCGAAGCTGTGATGGCAGCTTATCGGATGCCAAAGAGCTCAGAAGGAGAAATGGAGCAACGCGCTACCGCCATTTCTCGCGCCACCTTGCATGCTGCCGAGATCCCCCTCAAGGTCTGTCGCCTCGCCACTCAAATATTAAAGCTCGCAAGTGAAGTGGCACAGGAAGGCAATTTGAATGCCGCCAGTGATGCGGGCACAGCGGCCGCTTTGACGATTGCGGCTTTACGAGGGGCTGCAGCGAACGTGCGAATCAATTTGCTTGAATTACCAGAGCACAAAGAGACTCCAACCTGGCTTCAAGCCCTTGAAGCACTGGAACAGGAAGCGCTGGACCTGGACCAAGGTCTTAGACAAACGCTCAAGGAAAGAGCTTCCATCTAGATAGAAACCCTTTCACCATAAAAACAAAACCGCTCGGGAATAACCGAGCGGTTTGATTCTCTCTCCTACGTTACCACCCACTCTCTTTGAATATTCTGCCAAGCAAGGCCGTCCGTTCTTGCTCCGTCATGGGTCGGGGTTGGGCGTAGGATTCAAGCATTGCCGTCAAGAGCTCGGTGCTGATATACCGACCTTCATAGAAGACGTGCCGGTCAATCAGCTCACTTCTCATGGCGAGCGTCTGCATTTGATCGAAGAACAAATTCCCCAGACCATAGTGAACAAAGCCGTCTTTATGAAAGGCCATCCCCATCGGTTGATGAGCCTGGCTGCCACTTACTATGACAGCGCCTGCATCCACCATCGATTTGAACGCAGTTTGCTGGTCTTTGATAATGACGCTCGACTCTCCCCACTGGAAATTGAAGAGTACCAGAAATCCTTGCTCGGCCAATCTTTCAATTTCCTGTACGAGCCGGTCGAACTCGCATGGTGTCGAGCCTGGTCGCTCTTCTGTTGCCCATGCGAACTTTGGACCCGCCTGGTTGCACCCCAGGAATGCCAGTTTATTGCCGTTATGCTCAATCAGGTAGGGTTGGAAAGAGTCTTCAAGGGTTTTACCACCACCAAAGATCCCCCAGCCTCGAGCCTTATATTCATCAATGGTGAAAGCCAGCGCTTCGCTACCATAATCCTGGACGTGATTTCCGGTAAGCTCGATAATATCGGTGCTAACGATTTCCAGCAGCTCGATATGCTCCGGATCGCTGCAAAACCTCAAGCCCGCTTGAGCCGGGTCGGGGGGAGGGCAATCGGGCGTGAATGCCGCCTCGTTGCTGATATGGGTCAGATCGGCTTCTACCAACCAATCGCCAATTTTCTCTGCCGGAAAGGCCACCCCTTGTCGATCCATCTGCCAGGCCGTGGCACGCGTGAGTGCTGTCACCCCTGTCATCACCAGGACCGTCATTTTTTCGGGATCATAGTTGGACTGTTTTCCTTGCAACGCTTCGACGAGTCGCTCAGAAGCGGCTTCAGGACCCTCCACACTGATGCCAACCTTCAAGGGGTACACCTGCAGATCGAAACCCCGATGGATAGGAGCATGGCCATCCAGAGCGAGAACCTTCCAACGCGGCTCAAGCGCTTCAAAGGGCACGATTGCATAGGCCCCGAGTGTCCAGGTAATATCGACCAAACGATCTTCCGGACCAACGAGGACGTTACCGCCTCTCGGTCCAAGTATTCTTTCCAGAGCGCGTATCGATTGTCTACCAACCAGGATCCTTTGGCCGCTTTCTTCTCCAGACCAGAGCGACTGCAATGTCACCCAGCTAAGGCCATCGGTCAGCGTCGGAAAAGGGGCAACCAGGGCGTATACCCAAGCTCCTAAGGTACCTCCCCCTCCAGGTTCCAATATCACCTGGGCCTGATCTGGATTCTCCACCAGATTAAAGCCGTATTCTGCCAGAGCCTCACCCTCGACCACGTTCAAAAGAGACTGTGGCAAGTCCGGTGATATCCAAAGGCCTGTATGGGGAACCAGAGAGGGGGTGGCGACAAGTGTAGGATTCGCAGTGAGTGCTTTTGGAGGGGGCCCGGGCGCGACCGAGCCTGCTGGACGCGAGATGGAGCAACCCAAAAGCAGGGTATTCAGTACGATCGAACAGATAAAGAGAAACGCTAACGCAATCCGCTTTGGCACAATAATCGACATTATCTCATATCCGCCAGAAGGGAAAACCTCTGCGCGCATGATTTCAATCTTGACGATCCTGACTCAAGATGGTAACGTAGCCCCATTAAGAGTGCGATACGATGTAATCCTTTCGAAACTGGATTCAAGCTTTGACCGATCAAAACGACCCAACACTGTTCTTACCCGTCCCTACCACCCAGGCAATTGCCTGGGCATCGGTTCGCGTAAGTTGGTCTCATTGCTAAAATTGCAAGCCTGGACGATAGCGAATCGGTGCCCCTTTGCAAGGGGCACTTTTCATTCTCGGTAGCCGCAAGTCGACTATCCAAACCTGGCGGAGAGAAATAATTATGCGCATGACCAAGTTGTTCAGCACAACCTTGAGGGATCGCCCTTCTGAAGCAGATGTGCCCAGCCATGAGCTTTTACTGAGGGCTGGCTACATTCGACAGCTTGCGGCGGGGATTTTCAGCTATCTCCCACTAGCGAAACGCTCGCTCACAAAGATCGAGGACATCATGCGTGAGGAGATGGATGCGATCGGTGGGCAAGAAATCACCATGCCCGTGATCCACCCGGCCGATATTTGGAAAGAGACCAAGCGTTGGTATCAGGTCGGCTCGGAGATGGGTCGCTTCAAAGACAAGGCTAATCGCGATATGGTGCTGGCCATGACGCATGAGGAAGTTGTAGCGGATCTTGTGCGCAAAGAGGTGCACTCATACCGCCAACTGCCGATGCTGATCTACCATATTCAAACCAAATGGCGTGACGACCCTCGTCCGCGAGCAGGACTGATTCGAGTGCGTGAGTTCACAATGAAGGATAGTTACAGCCTCGACATCGACATGGACGGTCTTGATAAGCAGTACCGTGCCCACTACCAAGCCTATTTCAATATCTTCCATCGTTGCAAGCTTCCAGTCATTGCGGTTAAGTCGGATGTTGGCATGATGGGCGGCAACCTCGCCCACGAGTTTATGTACCTCACCCCGGTTGGGGAAGACACCCTACTAATTTGTGATGCCTGCGGCTATGCAGCCAATCGCCAGATCGCCCGTTTCCAGAAGCCCAAGCCAGATAAGGAGAAGCTCCTCAAGATCGAGAAGGTCGCTACGCCGGAAATGACCACGATTGAAGACCTGGCCAAGTTCCTGGAAGTACCGAAATCAAGGACAGCCAAAGCAGTCTTCATGATCGGTCTCTTCCCGCAAGGAACAGATAAAGTTGAGAAGTTTATCTTCGCCATCGTGCGGGGTGACATGGACATCAATGAGACCAAATTGGCAAACGCGGTCAAGGCCAGCGAGCTTCGCCCTGCCACAGATGATGAGATCAAAGCTGTTGGCGCGGTCCCTGGTTACGCCTCGCCGGTCGATATCAAAAATGCCCTCGTCGTTGTCGACGACTTGATCCCAGATTCGCCCAACCTGGTCGCCGGAGCAAATGAAGATGGATTCCACCTGCGAAACGTCAATCTTGGTCGCGACTATGAAGCAGACATCGTTGTCGATATCGCCTCTGCTGAAGAAGGCTACCCATGCCCTGATTGCGGGGAGCCGATGCAAACTTCACGCGGTGTTGAAGTTGGAAATATCTTTAAACTCGGGACGCGCTACAGCGTCGACATGGGCTGTACTTTTCTTGATAAGGATGGCAAAGAGCAGCATGTCTTCATGGGCTCCTACGGCATCGGCAGTGGCAGGCTGCTCGCTTCAGTCGCCGAGGAATATCGAGACGAGAACGGCCTAATCCTGCCCATTAGTGTGTCACCCTATGATGTGCATCTCGTCGCCCTAAAGGGCGCAGAGACGGAAGCAGAAAAGCTCTATCTGGAGTTAATCGAAGCTGGCATCGATGTGCTTTACGATGATCGTGAGGAGAGCCCTGGCGTGAAATTTGCCGATGCCGACTTGATCGGGATCCCCTTGCGGCTCACACTGAGCAGTAGAACTTTGAAAGAGAAGTCGGTTGAGATCAAGCGTCGAGATCAAGCGGAAGCGCGGCAGGTGGGGATCGCCGATGCTATCAAAGCTATTCGTGAGTCGATAGAGAAGTTATTCTCCGAGATAGCCGATGGTGTAGTGGGGATCCCCTACGAGGGCTAGCTTCACCATCTGTTCAAGATGGAATGAAGAGAAACCCGGTTGCAGGAGCAATAAATCAGTCTTTTGACTCCTATATCCAACGATTCTAGCTCGAGGCATCCTCCGCAGACCTTGGCTTTTCAAACAGTAGGGTGTAGTAGAGCAGATTGCCTGTCTTGCGTATGAAGATAAACCCTGCCGATTCACCCTCAGCCCGAACTCGTCCATATGGCTGCGAGTCAGGATCCAGCAAGAATTCACTGATCGCTAAAGTGCCTCCTGGAACAAGCACGCGATGAAATTCGCTTAGCGCCTTCGCTCGATCGGGAATCTCCCCATAGACCGTGATGGCATAGATAGCATCAAATGACACGGCGGGAAATTCAAGCACCTGTGCATCTCCCTGCTGTGCATTCACATTCCCCACATCCTGCTGTTGCATACGCTTTTGAATATGAGCCACAACACGCGATTCAATGTCCAGTGCGACAAGATGTCCCCCAGGTCCGATGTGTCGTGCCGCAGCCAGCGTGTAGCTGCCACCTCCAGGTCCAATCTCAAGCACGGTCATCCCCGGTTTCAATCCTAGCTCTTCAGGTGCCTTATGCAGTGGTTGGATCATTCGACGAAAGGGGTTGTCGATAAGGTGGACTAAAAAATATGGGATGGGGAAATGAATCTGTTGGCGGATCAGACGCGCCAGGATCAACCAGGCGGTGATAAAGAGAATGGCTCCCAGGCACAGCGTTGCGATCAAACCGCCGCTCATTGATCTTCTCCTATCTGTTCAGTTGTGGACTGGACTCGCCTGTTGCTCTTCCCTCTCTCGATCGGGATAAAAAAGGTCTGTCTTGCGACAGACCTGAGGATCATTTGGCTCGATTTGAGCGGTCAGGTGAACAAGGGGTTTATTCCCCACCGATCTGACCGATCTGCCGCAACAAGCCCAGCACCCCCATGCCAAGGCGAAGCCCCTCGCCAGTATTCAGCTTTACCGCTTCTCCTTGTTGTTCCGCCCTTTGCACCAGCGCGGTAGCGACCCCAAGCCCCAAGACTGCCCCGATGACCGCACCGATCAACAATGTTCGGGTTCTCCAACTACGATCCTCTTCCATACTGGATGCCTCCATCTCAACGAATGATGTCGCGCAAGCCGCGCAAGAACGCCTCGATCATTGCCCCTGAGCCTCTGACAACTACGATCGGTCGCGCAAGCACCTTAGAGCCCCGCTTGGCCTCACGAGCTACCCGAGCCAGGATCGTGTCGAGTTGCCATAATGGATCCGGCAGCCAGCCCACCAGGCGTCCGATGCCATAACTTAGCCCGATAAACACGAGCAGGGGGATAAAGCCCAAGATACAAATGGGGAAGAGTACGAAGATCAACGAGACATCCGCCCAGATCCTCGTTGTGCCGAATGCGTTATTGATCACAGCAAAAATGATGCCAGCAATAAGCAGGATCCCAATGAGCATCGGCAAACCAATCCAAAGCCAGGGTTTGCCACGCTTCTGGATAGGCGCTTCGGCCTCTTCCCAGGGATACCACTGCTCTTCTGTCATACGATGCAATTGTAGCACGCGGACAAGCACGCTTGGCACTCTTTCCCCACTACCCCTGAAGCCAAGTGGTGAGTTACAATCCTGAGGATCAAAATTTGGAGGAATGCATGGCGAATTTCGCTGGTAAAGGCAAAGTTGCTGTCCTGAAAACTTCGCCGGAATCGGTCCTTGAAGATGTCGAGCAGGTCATGCAGCTAGCTGATTTCCAAGCTGCCCTACCGAAAGACAATACCACGGGCTTAAAAATCAACATATCCTGGCAGACCTGGTATCCCGCCTGCTCCTCAACACCCTGGCAGATCGAGGGCGCGATCCGCGCCCTTCAGAATGCGGGCTACAAAGACCTGGTTGGTGTCCACAATGATACCGTCGTGGTCGACACTCGCGTTGGCGAGTTTAATAATAAGCACCGCTTCGTGACCAACAAATATCAGATCCCATGCCTCTATCTTTACGAGCAAGACTTCGAATGGTTCGAATACATACCAAAGAAGGGAAACCTGCTCGTTCTTGACAAGGTTTATCCGGAGGGAGTCTTCATTCCGAAGGCGCTTGTTGGGATGAGCATGATCCAGCTCCCCACGATCAAAACGCATGTGTTCACGACGATCACCGGCGCGATGAAGAATGCGTTCGGAGGCTTACTACACCGCGAACGCCACTGGACCCATGCCGTGATCCATGACACCCTCGTCGATTTGCTTACAATCCAACAAGAAATCCACCCGGGTTTATTCGCCATGATGGATGGCACCTTTGCCGGGGATGGACCAGGCCCACGTGCCATGCGCTGGCACCAGAAAGATATGCTGCTCGCTTCAGCCGATCAGGTCGCGATTGATGCGGTATCCGCCAAACTGCAGGGCTTCGACCCTTTGGGCATTCGTTTTATTCGCAGGGCACATGAAATGGATCTCGGCATCGGTGACCCCAAAGAAATTGAGATTGTCGGTTACGACATCGAGAAAGAGCCCGATTGGGGCTTTAAGCAGGAGGACACTTTTGCCAGCCGCGGCCAGAAACTGATCTACCATGGACCACTGAAACCATTCGAAAAACTGCTTCTGCAAAGTCCGCTGGTTCCCTGGTCATATTTTGCCAGCAACTTCTATCACAATGTGTATTGGTACCCCTTTGTGGGACGGAAACGTGTCCGCCAGGCACTTCAAAACCCCTGGGGCCAACACTTTGCCCAGTATGGCGATGGTGATGTCGTCATGCCGGGTATGGAGCCGAAGACGGTCATCCAGGCCGTTGTGGGCCTAACCTTATTGGGCGTCCTCGGAATCGCGGGAGCACGTTTTCTGCGCGGTTCATGAATCCCAACTTGCGTCGGCGCCTACTGACAGGTCTTTTGCTTGGTTTCCTCGTAGTCGTTGGTTTGGCGCTCTTCAGTGATGTTCACAAGATACGCGACCATCTGGCAGGCTTCTCCTGGCGCCTCCTGCCTCTGATCGTTGGCGGCACGTTATTCAACTACACCTTGCGCTTTCTCAAATGGCATTATTACCTTGGGTTGATCGGTGTGCGCACATTGCCGTGGCGACGCAGCCTGCAGTTGTTCATTGCTGGTTTTCCACTCGCCGTCACGCCCGGAAAGGTCGGGGAAGCACTCAAAGGCGTGTGGTTGAAACAGGAATGTGGAGTCCCGATCGCCCGTGGAATCCCGGTTGTATTAGCTGAGCGCATCAGCGATGGATTGGCAGTTTTGGTCCTCTCAACCCTGGGCGTGATCGCCTATCCACAATACTGGCCCGCCTTTGCCACCATCTTAGCTATCCTGCTGCTCGGGATCCTGCTTTCCCAAATCCGACCCGTCGCACTTTGGATGCTAAACTTGCTCGGGAAGCTGCCTCTACTTGAGAAATTCAGCGTCAGTTTGCGAGAATTCTACGAAGGCACATATGTGCTGTTCCGTCCCCGGCCAACTGTAGTCGCAGTCTCTCTCGGAACTCTTGCATGGTTGGGTGAAGGGCTGGCCATGTACCTGGTTTTGCTCGGATTAGGCGTTCCTGCCGGGATCCAGAACGCAGCGATTGCCGTATTCGTGCTTTCGTTTTCCACTGTGATCGGCGCTGTTTCAGCCCTGCCAGGCGGATTGGGTGCTGCGGAGCTGAGCATCACAGGTATGCTGACAATATTGATGGGCGTCGAGACAAGCATTGCCGCTGCAGCAACGCTCATCATTCGCTTCGCAACACTTTGGTTTGGCGTCGGCCTGGGACTACTTGTCTGGCTTTTCTCGAAGGAGTGGTTATTCCTGGAAACGCATGATTCTCAACCGGCGGAGTTAGTCTGAAAAATTTGACCTACACAGATTGTCCACATCTGGGGATGAGCGACGATGAAATCTTGGAAAGTTGAACTTCACTGCCACACCTATCATTCCAGCGACAGCCTCATGCAGCCGCACCAGATCCTGAAAGCTTGCGATCAGCGCGGCATCGATCGCGTGGCAATCACCGACCACAATTCGATCGCTGGCGCCTATGAAACGCATGCAATTGACCCCGAGCGTGTCATCATTGGTGAGGAAATACTCACCAGCGAGGGTGAGATCCTGGGTTACTTCATGCAAGAGCAGATTCCCGAAGGATTGCCCCCAATGGATGTCATTCAGAGGTTGAAGTCACAGGGAGCTGTCATCAGCATCTCACACCCGTTTGATCTCACACGGGGTTGCCGCTGGTCGATGGAGACACTCAACGCGCTTATCCCTCACATTGATGCAGTGGAAGTGTTTAATGCCAGGTGCTGGAACAATCAACCCAATCTTAAAGCGGCTGCGTTTGCTGATGAAACAAATCTCCTTGCAACCGCCGGATCGGACGCACACGCCCCTATCGAGGTTGGGCGCGCATATCTTGAAATTCCGCCGTTCACGGACGCAGAGATGTTCAGACAGGCATTACACAATGCAAGTGTAGGTGGGCGGAGGTCTATCCCTTTGGTTCATTTGTTATCACGCTTTGCTGTCTGGCGAAAATCACTCGGTTGGAAGCCCCCAGGCTAATTCCATCTACCGCAAAATCTTCTACAAGAGTCAAATCAGGGCTCCAGATGGAGCCCTGATGGGTGTTAGCGATGAAGCATGCTTCTAATCGTGTTCCTCAGGATCACCATCGTCCTTCGATCTCAAATGCGGGAAGAGGATCACCTCGCGAATGGTTGATTTATCTGTCAGAAGCATAACAAGACGGTCAACGCCCATGCCAAAGCCCCCGTTTGGCGGCATGCCGTAGCGCATCGCACGAAGATAATCCTCATCCAGCGGGTGTCGCTCTTCATCATCCTGGGCAAATGCGCGTCCCATCTCGCGGAAACGCTCTTCTTGCTCAAGTGGATCGTTTAATTCGGTGAAGGCATTGCACAGTTCCATCCCTCCGATGAAGCCCTCAAAGCGCTCTACGACCATCGGATTGCCCTCCTTCGTTTTTGCCAAGGGCGAGATATCACGCGGGTAATCATAGATGAAGGTCGGTTGGATCAAATTCGGCTCCAGGGTATTTCCCAATAAACTGTCGATTAATTTGCCTCGTTCGGCAGTTTCTGATGCTTGCATGCCTTTCGCCCGGATGGCGTCACGGAGCGATGCAGCAGTTGGATGTTCATCAATATCAATTTTCGATGCTGCCATTAAAGCTTCACGTAAGGTTTGTCGCTCCCAAGGCGGTTTGAGGTCGATAGTTTGCCCCCGATACTCGATCGTGGTCGAACCCAATGTCTGCACAGCGACATGGGCGATCATCTGCTCGGTCAGTTCCATGACGGCCTGATAATCACGGTAGGCCCAGTAAAACTCAAGCTGCGTGAATTCAGGGTTATGTTTGAATGACACGCCTTCATTGCGAAAATCCCGTCCGATTTCATAGACACCCTCAAAACCGCCAACGATCAGTCGTTTAAGATACAGTTCGAAGGAGATCCGCAAGTACAAATCCTGATGCAATTGATTGTGATGGGTGATGAATGGTCGCGCCGCTGCCCCCCCATAGATCGGTTGAAGGATGGGTGTTTCGACCTCAAGAAATCCCTGTTCATCGAGGAACGTTTGGAGCGATCGAATGATACGCGCGCGTAGTTGAAAGATCTCCCTGATTTCCGGATTGACAACCAGGTCTGCATAGCGCTGACGATAACGTGCCTCTGGATCCGAAAAAGCACTGTGAACGACCCGTTCTTTGCCAACTTGCTCCTCTTTTGCGGCGGGTAGCGGGCTCAGCGCCTTGGCCAACATCTTGAAGCTCTCAACCCGCAGTGTCACTTCACCGGTTTTTGTGCGGAATATCACTCCCTCGGCTCCGATGAAGTCCCCCAGGTCATAGTTGTCTAGCAATTGCGAAAATTGATCTTCGCCCAGATCATCCTTGCGGAAGAATAACTGCAGCTTCCCCTGACCATCTTCAATATGCGTGAAGCTGATCTTGCCCATGTGCCGCATAGAGCGCAGACGTCCCGCCACAGCAGCTTTAACTTCGCCAGCTCCATCCTCAAGCTCTTCAAAAGCCTGGATTGCTTCTTTTGATAAGTGCGTCCGATGAAAACGTCGAGGGTAAGGTTCGATTCCCTGCTCTCGCAAGCGCTCAAGTTTTTCCAGCCGGATTTGCTCTAATCCACTCAGCTCACTCATTCAAAAAGATCCTCTCGAGTCTCTGGCCACCGAAAGTCCGTTGGACAACCCGATCGCGGCCTAGTGTACACGAAAAGCGCCCCGCATGTATCGCCATTGCGGGGCGCAGGAATTCAGGCTTGATCTTGTCTACTTGATCTTGACCACTTTAAAGCGTAGGGCACCATCTGGCGCTTCGACTTCGACCGGATCGCCGACACGCTTGTCGAGCAAAGCCTTGCCCAAAGGCGACTCATTCGAGATCAACCCTTCCTTGGGATCCGCTTCGGCAATCCCAACGATGCGGTAGGTTTCAGGCTTGCGATTGCCCTCTTTGATCACGACGATCGAACCGATCTTAACAGTCTCTGACTTCTTATCGTGTTCGATGATCTGCGCCTGCGAGACGAGATGCTCGAGCTCCAAGATGCGACCCTCGACAAAAGCTTGTTCATTCTTGGCCGCCTCATACTCGGCGTTATCAATCAGCTCGTCCCCATCTTCCATCGCTTCACGTAGGCGTAAAGCAACTTCCTGGCGGCGGACATTGCGAAGATGAGCTAACTCATCTTCGAGCTTTACCAGCCCTTCTTTTGTCACGTATACAGCGTTGTTTGCCATGCCTTACCCTATACGGTGCCTGTCATATTTTACAGTCGCACCGGGATGAAAAAAACTGAGAGTCCCGCTCTCAGCCTGTTATGTCCGTTGGACGCAGGGATAATAGCACAACTTCTTGAGCATGTCCAGCAGACCACAGAATGGAATATTCTATGTCTAGCCGGTGGGGGCGATGACTATGCAGCTGAAGGATTCATGATGCGGATCCCACCAAAGGCATCATGGAAATCACGCACCTCCTGATAAAGACTGTCTTCATCCTCCCAGAAAGTCGAGAGCTGGGTTTGATATTCAATGATGGCATGGACCCAGGCATCAATGGCTTCATCGCTCACTGGGATCATGCGCCAGGTGCCCGATGGTTCTCCTAACTCCGGGGGGACCGATCGGCCACGGGCGGCGTAGGGAAAATCAGCATAGTAATTAAGTGGCTGCTCCAATCTCTCTGCCGCCAGACGTGTGATGCGGTGATCAACGTGGCCAGCATACCCCAGGGGGCAATAGATCGTCGCTTGCCCCGAACCCATGTCGCGCAATGAAGCTTCGAGTTGTTCAATTAACCGCGTTTCACTCGAGTCAGGGGGGCCGAATAAAGCAGATTCGCTCGTATAGAGCGGACGACCGGCCTCATCCGCACGGTAGATCGCATCGGCATACTCCAGGTGGACGACCGAGGCTCCCAAGCGGGCACAGGCAAGGCGATCCTCCGTCCTGCGCATGGCAATCGGGGGTCCCGCCTTCCCCCATCGAGCGTGGAGTTCTGCAGCTAAGGGAGAGATACGGTAATCCGGCGGATCACCTGCGAAGACGGTGAGGACAGAAATGGGTTCTCCCCGTGCGTCCTGCATCGCCATCAGGCCGCCACAGGAGAACACCGCATCGTCCAGATGGGGCGACAGGTATAGGTGGGCAGCCATACGTAAAGATTATAGCCCCATTTTTAGGTAAATTATGTTAACAGTTATACCGTTTTCCCGCTATATTTTTGCTGGATTCCTGAGTGAGGCCACGCTTCGTTGACGGGATCAAAGGCTGGATGTTACAATCGCTCTCGATGCGCCGTTAGCTCAATTGGCAGAGCAGGGGCCTTTTAAGCCCAAGGTTACAGGTTCGATTCCTGTACGGCGCATCACTTTTATAAATTCAAGATCCCGCATAAAAGCGGGATCAGTATTTTGATACTGCATCTACTCGAACCTTTCACACAGTCCCCCACTGTAGCGGATCAAGGAAACGGCTTGACCGAT
>JBFFQB010000010.1:0-50821 GCA_041573795.1 Anaerolineales bacterium | reverse complement strand
TGGCCATGGAGGCCGGCCACGTTGCGAGGGCTTCTATCAGCCATCTTACTTCCAATCGTCATCTGGCTCATCCAACAGCTACTTGAACGAATTCTTTGACCCCCACCTTCCAACCAGCTTGATAGGGGATGCACAGCAAGCTTTTGGAGCCTGCGTCCGTTGCTCAAGCCAGGGCAGGAGGTTCTTGTGCTTGAACGCGCCATTATCTTAGAGCAAAGAGAAAGTCTCTCAAAGCCTGGGCGACCTCAACGATTTTCGCAATATCTACCAGGTCAACACTGTCCTTCGAGGTATGCGTGACATGTGTTGACAGTTCCATAAATCGATCTGATGTTATCGCCATTGCAGGACGGCCCTGTTGGATGAAGATCGAATGGTCGCTCTGGTACCAACGCTCTCCCTTCTGCAAACCTTCGTATCCCGCCATCACTTTATGAATAGCTGACTCCACGGAAACCGGGCAATCATAAAGCGAGTAGGCCGTGTGCCCTTCATAGTATCCGGCCACATCCGTGTTGATAGCCAACGCAATTTCATCAAATCGTCCTTTATTCAGGCGGATATATTCCTTGTGTCCCTGCGCGCTGTAATGATCCTCACCATTGAAGGCCAGCAGCTCAAGCTGATGGGGTCCAGTATAATCACCGATTAGTTCAGCCAGGATTAGGAGCATCACAACACCTGTGCCATTGTCCAGGGCTCCGGGGGTACCCTCTTTGGCGTCGATATGTGCGCAGAGAACGATCCTGGCTTCCCCCTCAGGGCCCAATTTGCCAACCACGTTGGCACCACTTGAAGGTATTCGTTGCGCTTCAATTTGAAGTGAGACTGACTTATCTTCATGCAACGCAAGGCGCTTCCCATCAACATCCTTCATGTACACCGATGGGATATTGAAGTCACCATCTTCAATCATCGGGAAAGGATACATTCCTCCAGCAAGCTCAGGGTTCCGGGAGGTGGCGGTGATGATCGCCAGCGGGGATTTCGATTCCAAAAGCGCATAAATTTCTTGATGGTGATCAGGGTTGTAAAAAGGGAAGTTCTTGGGCATCAGCTGCTCAACCGCGATCTCATCCATGAGCAGCAGAATACGACCTTTGGTATCGATTTCTTTTAATTCGTCAATGGAATGTACGATCGCGAGTGGCGCTGTCTGATCACAACCCTGAGAATACGGGCTGCTCATGACCTCGAAATTATTTCCCCCGGCAGTTAAGCTTGCTCCCTGGTTCTCCCAATCCAGGCAATCGAAAGGCTGACTCGCAACATCGAAGTCGAGTTCTTTCAACACATCCGAGAAGAATGCTGTTGCCTGTCGATTGCCATCAGAGCCAAGACGGCGACCCGGGATGGTTATACACAGCTCTTGAAGATACTGGATTGCTTTTCGTTCGTACCCTGTTCTATCCATCCGTTCACCAAACAATGCCGATACCGCTTCACCCTACAATGCGTTATTCCTGCTCTACGGCTTCAAAATCGAGAGCGGCGGAGTTGATGCAGTAGCGCAAACCCGTTGGTTGGGGCCCATCATTGAACACATGCCCCAGGTGGGCATCGCAGCGATCACAAAGGATCTCGGTTCTCACCATGCCAAAGCTGCAATCACGTTCTTCACGCACTGCAGCGTCTGCATCCGGGGCGTAAAAACTAGGCCACCCGCTCCCGGAGTCATACTTCGTGTCTGAAACAAATAACGTCTGGCCACAACCTGCACACCGATAAACACCGTGCTCCTTGTGATCGTGATATTTACCAGTGAAAGCTCGTTCCGTCCCCTTCTGACGAATGACGTGATAAGCCTCCTCACCCAACTGGGCTCGCCACTCCTCTTCGGTCTTCACAATTTTCTCTACCATCGAAGGTTCCTCCAGATGTAAAAGATCTGCTGTTCCTTAATCATTGTACCGAACCTTTCCGGTACGCTGCCTCCCGAATGCTATGCATCCAGACTACCCCACTATCTTCGCCTGCCGGGATTTCGCACAGCATTGCGTTACAATATTGAATTGTAAAAAATATATCTTGAGGAATACTTACGAAACCATGACGAAAAAATCACAATTTCAAAATCGCCCCATTGTACTCGTCGCCCTCGCCGTGCTAACCGTGATCCTCGGAGCTGTTGCGTGGATCGCAGCAAGCAGGATCGGCTCGCCTGAGCTCGCAGCCCCACCTTCACAGCTGATAGCGCCTGATGCCTATCAGGACCAGTTCGGGGGTGGGACTGAACACTTGCTCATCGATGTGCGTACACCCGAGGAATTTAGTACCGGACATATTCCCGGTTCGGTGAACATCAACGTTGAAACCCTTGCGAACCGGCTTGATGAAGTACCAGCGGGAGTACCCATTGTGGTGTACTGCCGCAGTGGAAATCGTAGTGCGACGGCAGCACAAATCCTGGTAAACGCTGGATTTTCACCGGTCTTCGATCTTGGCGGGATCCAGCAATGGGTGGCAGAGGGATACCCTACAGAATAACCAAACATCCAGTGCACGAATTAATAGAGTCGAGCCTCTTGACATGGCTCGACTCTATGAGTCTCGTCTACTTTTCGTTTGATCTCTGCTTGCACAAATCTAGAGCTCGATAACTTCCACGCGATGTAGCTCGGTGTCGTACACAGCCACGGTACTACGCCCATTCATTCCCATCAGCTCTCCAGGATTGAGCAACAAACACTCTCCCCGCTGCTCTTCATGCAACGTATGATCATGCCCATAGCAAACAAGATCGTAATGTCCAGAATCCGCTAAATCGCTGGCAATTTCGGGAAAATGATTTACGGCGATACGGAGACCACCAAGTTCAATCTTCGCAATCTCCCCGTGGAGATGAACGTGATCATACTGAGAAGCGACTTGGGCGATGCGGAATGGATCCCCCTCGTTATTGCCCCACACAATATGGATGGGAATATTCTTAAAGCCTTCCCCTAATTGTTTAACCACAAACGGTGCACAAAGATCCCCACAGTGGATCACGGCATCAACAAATTGCATTTTCTGTACAGCTTCCCCCAGCTTGCTAAGGTTGTCATGCGAATCACTCATAATTCCGATCTTCATTTGATCTCCTGAAATTGCTCCAAACCTGAGTTGTCTATCTTAAGCCTATCCTGATCCGCAGTGCCTACCATCCACTAATCCTCTACGGATCTAGGAAGTGCAAAATCTATAGCACGCGCTCAAGCAAGCGAGTAACCAACCATATGAAAATAGGGAGAAGAATTGCGGAAGAAAAACCTCGAAGGGTTGAGATGTTCCAGGGCCATGGATTTATTTGATTTAATTCTTCTCGCTGAAAGTTCAGTCCCTCCTGTCCTTGTCTCAGAGAGCCTAAACTTGGCAAATCATCTTGATGAATGGCTTGCCTCATCTTTCTACTTATGACTGCCAGATCTGCCGATATCTCTTTCAGTTGCTTATCCCGTTCGACGGAAATCTTATTTCGCAAGCTCACGAGGGGGACAACGAATACCAGGATCGAAAGTATCACGAGCACGCCATAGAATATGACATCATCTAGGTCGAAACCGAATCTCGCAAATATGGCAACGGATAGCAGCAGCGCAACGGCAGTACTAGAGCTGAATCGAGAAAAGGCCCGTAGCGGGTCAAAATCTAGAAGGTTGATTTTTCTAACCTCCCCATGCATAAGCACAATCCTTCTCAATCGTCTGATGGAGTTGATCATAAAGTACGTTATAAAAGCTGAGTTGGCTCCAAACAGAAATAGGCCATAGATAAAGGCCAGGAAGGCTGATCTTGTCGTTTCCAGCAGGCCTGACTCAATCCCTGCAGTCCAGAAGATCAGGAAGGTAAATATGCCACCGACGAGTGTAATCAAACCAATCCAGGGATTCGAGAATAGAAAAGTCCTGCGATGCGCTTCAACTCGCTCATCAGAGAGTTCCAGGGAAGGTCTGAATTGATCAAATGTAGTTATCGCCAATCGGTACATTGCATGATTGATGAACAATGTCCACGTGGTGCTGAAGACACCGTAAAATGATTCAAAATAGCCTGCCCCGTCTTCGTAGATAAAGATCAAGCGGTCGGCTAGAGTGAATAAAAGAACGAGCAGGGGATAAAGCAACCAGCTTGGAAAACGTGCCTTATCAATCTTAAGAATCAGTAGATCAACCCAAGAAGTGTTTTTTAGCGACATTCCCATATCACAATCCTAATCATAGATATCCAAATGTTGTTCCAAATGAGCCTGACCCTCAAAACGCACCTCAGAGACGAGGATAGATTTAATAATTTAACCCACAAGTTTTGCGTTCTAATCGAAAAGGCAACGTCCCTTTCGAAGCTTATCAGAAATCACTTGGAATTTATATCAAAGTCTCGATAGGTTCGTATTGGATCACGGGAAAGTTGGACGCGTCAAGGCTTTTCTATCATACGCTGGCGGTTCATTGAATGCAGGAAATCCTATTTCCGTGGGGGGAACTTCTTATAGAAATGGACATGTAGGCGAAATGAAAGATGCTCTTATCGCGCAATCGCAAGGCAGGGTCTAAAGATCACATCGTGCTGCATCTTATTCCTTATTCTTCGTAAATTGCGTGTGCTTCTTATTAGAGCTTACAGAAAGAACAGGAGGCATCGTTGCCCCGCGACGCTCGATCAGCGGTCATGGCGATGATTGAGATTTCTAAGGCGACCTGCAAGCTCATCGGATAGCTGCTCTGCTCGTAGCCTCCACTGCCAATTGCCATGTGTCCTACTGGGAAAATTCATACGCGCCCCACTCCCAAGCTCAAGCGGATCTTGCATCGGGACGATCACCCATGACGCGGCTGAGTCCCAGAGAGCTTCCAGCATGTCCCAGGCAATATGATCCCCGTCACTAGAAAGGTAGGAGCGAGCGAAATGTTGAATCTCGGACTTCGCCGCCTGGTACCATCCTACGCTAGTATCGTTGTCATGTGTCCCGGTATAGGCGATGAAACCCTCTTCATAATTGTGAGGAAGAAATTCATGATCAGGGCCAGCTTCCAAACCAAATTGCATCACTTTCATCCCGGGAAGTTTATAGTCAGTCCGCAGGTTTATGACTTCCTTTGTGATGACACCCAGGTCTTCCGCGATCAGCGGCAGCCCATGCAATGCACTCGACAATCGATCAAGAAGGGCACGTCCTGGACCTTGCACCCATTGGCCTTTAACTGCTGTCTCTTCAGAACTAGGTATTTCCCAGGATGCTTCGAATCCGCGAAAGTGATCCAAACGGATGACATCAACTTGTGTTAGCGTTTTGAGCACGCGTGCTACCCACCACCCGTAGTCATCATCTGCCATAGCATCCCATGCGTAGAGAGGGTTTCCCCAGCGTTGGCCAGTGGATGAGAAGTAATCGGGTGGTACCCCTGCGACGACAGTAGGCTGCCCGAAGGAATCAAGCTTGAAGAAAGAGCGATTTGCCCATACATCAGCTGAATCATGAGCAACAAAAATAGGCATATCGCCTAAAATCGAAACACCTAGCTTCCTGGCTACGTGCTTGAGATCAGACCATTGGAAACTAAAGAGGTATTGCCACACCTTTTGAGCTTGCACCTCGGCTTGGAGTGCGTTTTGTGCATCCTTTAGGGCAGCCACTTCCCGGTCCCTCAGCTCCTTACTCCACTGCGTCCAAGGCTTGCCTTTATGTGCATGTTTCAATGCCATGAAGAGTGCATAATCCTCTAGCCAGGATTGCTCTTCTTCACTAAAGGCTACAAAGGCATCAAGGATATTAGAGCTTGCCCGATCCAGGAAATGTGTTGCCATCCTCTCAAGAATCTCTTCTTTCCAGGGAATCACATCCTCGTATGCTACCTGGTCAGCAGGAAAATCCAATCCTTCCTCCACCTCGTCCACGGCCAGCAGGCCCTGCTCGATTAAAGCTTGTGGGCTGATGAGCAGGTGATTACCTGCGAAGGCGCTGAAGCTCTGATAGGGCGAGTCGGCAAATCCGGTGGGCCCCAGAGGAAGAAACTGCCAGAGAGAACATCCAGTTTTGGCCAACCACTGAATCCAGGCATGCGCAGCTGGACCTAGATCGCCAATACCAAAAGTGCTGGGGAAGGAAGTTGGATGAAGCAAGATCCCACTCGCGCGCTGAGGCAATTGGGGGTAGTCAGGAAACATCTCGGCTACCGATTTGTTGATAAAGACCCACGTATTCAGCTGCGGAGTCCCCCCAGGAGAAATCCATTTTCATACCCGATCGTTGCACTTGCTGCCAGGCATCTTTGCGCTTGTAATATTTCAATGCCCGCAGGATCGCCTTTCTTAAATCGGAGGATGTTGGTTTCTCGAAGAGAAATCCTGTGCCGCTAGTAACTCGATCCACGTCCATCACTGTGTCCGCAAGCCCCCCAGTCTCTCGAGCGATAGGCACGCAGCCATAGCGCATGGCGATCAATTGCGTGAGCCCACAAGGCTCATAGCGCGAGGGGATCAGCAGCATGTCACACCCAGCATATATTTTGCGCGCCATGATGGGATCGAAGCTTAGGATGACCCTTACCCTTTCCGGGTTCTGCGCTGCATATTCTCGCGCCTCTCGTTCCAGGGCTGGATCACCCGTGCCCAGTAAGACCAGCTGCCATTCGTGATCACCCAAACCGTCGATTGCCGACCACAGCAAGTCCAGCCCCTTCTGGGCATCAAGTCTTGATACCACTCCGAAAAGCGGGATCCTCTGCCTGTCTTCAAGCTTCAGCTCGTTCCGGAGCGCACGTTTATTTGTCTGGCGAGCAGGTAGGTTTGCAACACTGAATACCTGGGGGATGGCCGCGTCGCTCGCAGGATCCCACACTTCTGGGTCGATTCCATTGATAATCCCGGAAAGCGTGTCGCTGCGGGCACCGACCAGCGATTCAAGACCTGCCCCGTATTCTGGGGTTCGAATCTCTTTTGCGTAGGTCGGGCTGACCGTGCTCACCCAATCAGCTTGCAGCACCCCCTGTGGTAAGGGGAGCGCTGAAATACTATCTGGCAGCAGGGGAGAATCCCCCAGTGGTAGGCCATAATCAATGAAGACCTCCTGGGCACCCGCCCCCATATACGCTAGATTATGGATCGTGAAAAGGCTGCGCGTGTTCCGCCATGCTATCGATTCCGCTCGCAGTATGACAAGTTGCATCACAGCTACTGCCGTGTGCCAATCGTGAGCGTGCAAGATATCGGGGATCCAATTCACACGATCGCAAGCCTGAAGGGCTGCCAGTGCGGTGAAGATGTACTTGTTCGCATCCGCCACGACCTCACCATACACCTCGGGAGCAGCCTGAACAGGGGCACCATCAACCAACCAGACTACGACATCTCTGATTCTCGTCTCAAAGATCCTTGCCTCAATGGCCATCGATCCATGTTTGATCGGTAAAACGAGCAGCTCTTTAAGCTGATACTGTTGGCGATCGATCGTGGAATGGAGCGGCATGCAGAGTCGCACATCCAATCCCAATTGGGCGAGGGCATGCGGTAATTCGCCCGCTACGTCAGCCAGTCCCCCTACCTTGATGAAGGGTGTGGCCTCTGCGGCGAAGAATAGGGTTTTCATGCGCTATACCATTTGTAATCGATTTCGGGGAAGATCTTGTCTCGCTCCCAGATTTCTGCGAGAAAGTTCATCTCCGGTTGTTCTTTCGACAACTGCCCAATCACTTGGTTGAAACGTTCAACATGCTCGAGAAATCTGCGCACCGCATAGCGGTCTGCTTGGCCTGTTGTGATCAGAAACGGCCAATCAGAAGACTGAAGCAGGAGCAATTCCCTGGCAGCCAGGTCAAGGATTTGACGCGTTACCCCAAAGGCTGAAGGATGCTCTTTCACTAGCATTTCCATTCGCTCTTCAGCATCATGGATTACAAGCCACATCCACTGTGTTTTTTCATTATCCCAGACAGAATAATCTCCACCAGCCCCCCAGGAACCTCGTGGTAACTGAAGAGCTTTCTGAGGTGGGCAACGATCGATATAATCCGATGCAAGGGATAGTTGAACCTCTTCTGAATTCGCAAAACGGCGCAAGACGGCCTCCAGCCAATCTACACCTTCATACCACCAATGCCCGAACAATTCAGTGTCGAAATTGGCCGCGATGATCCCCTCACATTTGCTAATCTGAAAATGTGCGCTAGCTTCTTTCACAACGAGCTGGTAAAAATGTTCTGCGTGTTCCTGTAGCGTGCGAGTGGCTGCCTCGAGCTGATAGGGTTTCTTATCTCCCAGATCCGTCCCCGCACCGGTCACCCTCCAATAACGCATGCCAGAAGCTCCGTCCTTCTTATGAAATTCGCGGTAGGCAAAATCTCCCGGATACCCCCAGTCTGCGCTCCAGACTTGTAAGCTCACTTTCCGGTTTCTCGCCAACACGGCGACATTGGAGTGATCCACATTGTAGGATTCGAAGGTGGAATTCTTCGATTTTTTAATCAAGCGCTTGATGACGCCCATCACGCGACTCAAGAATGTAGCCGAGGATTCTTCGTTGTCCGCTTCGCGCAGGTCGATGAGTTTACCTTGCTCGACCATTTGCGTTTCCGCAAAGAACAAGCGCAGGTCGTGCTCACTCAGAAATGCCTCCAGCCCCTTGCGTTCTTGACCATCAGCCTGCAGCATAGCCGGGCGGTAGGCGCACTCTGGCAACCAGATCGAATATGGTTTTCGCCCAAAATGGCGCTGATAACTCTGAATGGCCGTACGTAGCTGAAGCTGGATCGATTCATCCCTACTCAAGAGAGGAAGGTAGCCATGCGTGGCAGCACATGTGGCAATCTCGATCAAGCCCAGCTCTTGAAGGTGACGAAAAGCTGTGACCAGGTTGCCGCCATAGATTTCATCGAATGCGTGCAGATAGTCTTGATGTAGATCGAGGTAATGCTGTGCTAATTCGATGTAAATCTTTTCTTCACCGGCCTTAAATCGTGCAATATCGGCGGTTATCGCCTCGATCCGCGCCTGCATATACTCTCGAAAATTTCGCTGGACCACCTCATCGGCGAGTTGTTCTAACAGAATCGGGGTCAGAGTAAGTGTTAGGCGGATCGGAACGCCTTCATCACGGAGCCGGTATAAAGCGTTGAGTAAAGGGATGTAGGTCTCTGCCGCAGCCTCATGAAGCCATTCCTCCCCGTGGGGCCAGCGACCGGCAAGACGGGCATAGGGCAAGTGGGAATGCAAGACGAAAGAGAGTGCGCCGATCTTCTTCATGCAAGACTCCATCAGAAGAAACAACCTTCAAAGCCAATTTTAGCAGAGCGGCAAAATTCGATGAGGCTACGACCGATTCTAGCGTGCACGCCGCGCAACGAGGCAGGGCTCTGGCCCTGCCTCGTAGGATGTCTAACCCCTGGAGCGATTTACTTATCGAGCTTCTCTCGCAGAGCTTGCGTCAGTGCAGGCACGATCTCGAACAGGTCACCGACGATTCCAAAACGTGCCAGCTTGAAGATCGGCGCCTCGCCATCCTTATTGATGGCTACGATGGTCTTAGCAGTTCGCATGCCAGCCAGATGCTGGATTGCCCCCGAGATACCAGCAGCAATATAGAGATCGGGGGATACCACCTTCCCGGTTTGGCCAACCTGATTGACGTAGGGAATATAGCCTGCATCAACGGCTGCACGGCTCGCGCCCACTGCTGCGTTAAGCGTTTCAGCCAGTTCACCGATCAACTTGAAGCCTGCTTGTGCCCGCCAGACTTCCTGTTCTTTCTCATCCGTGATGTCATCCGGTGGGGTAAGGGAAGGATTATTCGAAACGCCTCGTCCACCTGAAACAATAACGGCTGCATCGCTAAGGCTTACGCCAGTCTCAGCTTCCGAATACCCATCAACCTTGGTGAGGATTTCTCCCGGTGCAATGTCGGCACTAGAGACGTCACCGGAACGACTGTCATCGGGGTCTGGCTTAGGAAAAGCTCGGCTGCGTAAAGTTAAAATCTGAGGCCTCTTCTCCCGGGTGATCACTTTAGAAAGCAGCTTACCGGCATAGATCGGCCGTGTGGACAGCACCGCTCCTCCATCGATCTCCATGGCGACTACATCTGGGGAGATACCTGTGTCAAGGTCCACGGCTACCATCGCGGCTAACTCGCGCGTGCGTCCACTGGTAGGAAAGAGCAAAACGTCGGCTTCAGCTGCAATCTTCGATAGGGCATCAGCATAGGGTTCGGGACGAAATTCTGCGAATTCGGCGTGATCGGCAACGACGCCGCTATCGGCGCCGTACGTTATGGCTTCTTTAGCGATCGCCTCGACTCCCGCGCCGACGACAATCGCGGTAACGCTTGCTCCTAGCTCGCCAGCTAAAGTTTTTGCCGCGCCCACGGCCTCCCAAGAGGCTGAGGATGGTGAGCCCTGAAAGTGGTCAATGTAAACCAAGATATTCTGAGTCATCAGATCACCTTCTCCTCGACCAAACGGTCAACCAACTTCGTGGCAATCTCTACAGGGGTATCCCCCTCAACGAATTCACATTGTGTCTCAATCTTGGGTGGTGCAAACACCTCTGGCCAGGTGACAGCAGATTCGAGAGTTTCGGTTAGTCCGATATCTCCACCAGACCACACAGGAATTTCCGCCTTGGACGCTTTTCGAATACCCATAAACGAGGGGTAGCGTGGTTCGTTAATCTCCTTTACCACACTCATCACGGCTGGGATCGGACCAGATACCAGCTGACGTCCTTCCTCCAGCATACGCTCGACGCTGATTGTCTTCGCGCCTGGATCGATGGCTTTGATCGCAGCCACCAGCGTTAATGCCGGCCACCCTAGACGGCGTGCAACCTGGGAGCCGGTAATGCCAGTATCACTGTCCACAGATGCACGCCCAAAGAAGAGCAGATCAACTTCCCCTACCTTCTTGACGGCTTCTGCGAGGACCCGCGATACCTGCAATGAATCTAGCCCGGAAAAATTCGGATCACTTACGAGGATCGCCTTATCACAACCCATTGCAAGTGCTTGCTTCAAGGCTTCTGTGGCACCCTCACTACCTAGTGAAATGGCAGTGACCTCACCCCCATGTGCTTCTTTAAGCCGAAGCGCTTCTTCAACTGCGAACTCATCCCAAGGGTTTAGCACCAGGGGCGCATCACCCCAGGAAACCTTGCCGTCCTCGACTGTTACAGTTGCTGCTGTATCCGGAGTTTGTTTAACGCAGACAACGATGTTCAATGTGGCCTCCTTCTAGATTGGATAGATAGCTTGTGAAACAAGCTATGATGGGGATTGAAAATATTCAGGATCGTACGCAGGCAGCTCACAACGCAGCGCTCGATCCTTTCGACGGCCCAGCGCATACTGCGCCTCAATCAAAGTCTGGATCTCATTACTGCCCTCATAAATCATAGCACCTCGTGCGTTGCGCATGTAGCGCTCAACGTCATATTCATCACTATAACCATAAGCACCATGGATCTGAATTGCTTCCGATGCTGCACGGAAGGACGCATCGGTGGCGAAGTGTTTCGCAATCGAAGTCTCGTAAGTGTTGCGCTTCCCCTGATTTTTTAACCAGCCTGCTTTGAAGTACAGTAAACGCGCAATCTCATATTCTCGCGCCATCATTGCGATCTTTGCTTGGACGAGTTGATGATCGGCAATTGGTACCCCGAAGGAGTTTCGCTCTTCTGCATACGCCACACTAGCTTCTAGTGAAGCGCGAATCAAACCAGTTGCTCCAGCTGCAACGGTGTAGCGGCCATTATCAAAGGCCGACATCGTTACTTTAAAGCCTTCTCCCTCTTCACCAACACGATTCACTACTGGAACGCGCACGTCCTGAAAGGCGATCCATCCAGTAGAACCAGCGCGGACCCCTAGCTTGCCATGAATGTCGCCGCGGGTGATGCCGGGTTGATCGAGCTCGACGATGAAGGACGTCAATCCCGCACTTGCCTTGTCGGTATCTGGGTTTGTTCGAACCGTTACCAGGGCGAAATCTGCCACTGACGCCAGAGAAATCCACATCTTCTCACCATTGAGAATGTATCCATCGCCGTCTTTCTTAGCTGTCGCCTGGATGTGGGCGAAATCTGAACCTGCCCCTGGCTCTGAGAAAGCACCACATCCCAGTTTTTCACCCGATGCTAGCGGTATGAGATACTTCTCCTTCTGCTCTTCCGTCCCCCATTGAAATATTGTCATGGAAGATAAACCTGTGTGCACCGACATGGCTACACGAAGAGTTGTGTCGACCGCCTCTAATTCCTCACACGCCAATCCAAGTGCGATGTAATCCATCCCCTGACCCCCATAGCGGACTGGAATACAAATCCCTAAGATCCCCAGCTCACCCATGCGCGGGAGTGTACTCGGGATCATTTCTTGTTTGCGATCGGCTTCCTTGATGCCAGGATAGACTTCCTTACGGGAAAAATCACGAACCATGTTCTGTACCATCTCATGCTCAGAAGAAAGTGCGAAATCCATGCGATACCCTCCAGTGAAATCTTCCACGATTATAGACGGTCCAAATAGGCATGACAACCAAACCGATCCTATTCATCTGTCCGGGCTGATTGTTTGCGCTGGGGCTATAATGGCGTGATCAACAGGATTGTTTGGAGTGTATGACCTATTTACGTGAGAATGGCCTGAAACTAGCTTTGCTTCTCCTTCTGCTTGTGCTCCTATCGCCGACTGCCCTTGCACAACCTTATATCCAGGCAGTTGAACAAGCGCAAAGTGCACTAGCATTTGGCCGTATCGACCAATCACTGAGAAATTTGGAGCAAGCCAGGCATTTCGAGCCGGCAGCGTACGCTTTACATAAAAATGAATTTCAGCTGTCCTTTCAATTGGGATTGCTCGACGACGCCGAGCATCATTTACAGGCATTAGCAGGGCTTGGTCTTCGTCCCGAGAGCGTTCGCTGCAGCAACCTGCAACTTGCGTTGGCCCAAAATAAATACTCCCCTTCGATCGCGGTTGAGCCTGCCTCGCTCTCCTCCTGTCCAGAAGCAGAAATTGCCCTACGCCAACTGGCTTCAGACTATTTCGAGGCAGGACAGTTTGAACAAGCTTTACCAATCCTGGAGAATTTACTGGCTTCCGGGGATGAGAACGAGGCTGAACGAACCATGCTTGCCTACTTCACAGCGGCAAACGACCCCACCAATGCTACCGATCTGCTACGTCAAACCCAATCTTCACAAGGTCCGGGGTCTGAGCTGGCCGTGTCACTTCTGATGGCCATCCAGGATAACCTCGAGCTTGAGACACCGGCCTACCTGTCTGCCCGAATCGGACAACTCTTCTCGCGCGAGGCTGAGTGGTATCTGGCACAGATCGCATTCGAGCGTGCAATCGCGGAGGATCCAGAGTATGCACAAGCTTGGGGCTACCTAGGTGTGGCGAAAGAGAGCAGCGGCAGGGATGGGGGTGCCGATTTGACACAGGCTTTGAGACTTGCTCCTGATGACCCCGTGCTGCTCGTCATGCAAGCCACCCACTACAATCAGAATGGGCAGGGTTCATTGGCTTTGCCCCTGCTTGAGAAGGCTGCAGGAATCGATCCCGAAAATCCTGCCATCGCCTCCGCACTCGGACAAACTTATACCCTTACTGGTGATCTTGAGGGCGCAAAAGCAGCTTACCGACAGGCTACCCTGCTTGCTCCTGATGAAGCCCCCTTCTGGAACTTACTGGCTGATTTTTCGCTACAACACGAGATTGATATCGATAGGTTAGCACTGCCGGCCTTACGCAATGCCCTGATCCTGGACCCTGGTGCGATCAAGGGGTGGCGATCGCTAGGATATGCCCACTACCTGCAAGGGAATTTCCCACTCGCCAAGCGCGCGCTTACGCGAGCACTCACGCTCTCTCCCACCGATCCAGCAACACAATACTTTTTAGGTTTACTTTTCCATGCAGAGGGGTTTACGGAAGAGGCGATTGCAGCATGGAAAGCGGCGATAAGGATCTCTCCTGAACATGCTTATGCAAAATTGGCCGGCAGAGCCCTCGAAAATCTTGGCATTGTTCCATAATCTTATCCAGATCTATCAATATGACTGCGGCAGGTCACGCTTATGCTAGAATGCGGTTCAATGTTGCCCAAGATCAATCGCACGATTTGTCTATCGGCGATATATGTCATCCCTGCAATGGTTATGTCCTCCTGCAGTGCATTCTCGCCGACGATAAACCCAGGAGAGGTCATCTTTCAGGATGACTTTACCAGGTCAGATTCCGGTTGGGATCGTTATTCGGATTCGAACTACACCGCCGATTACCGGGATGGAGCTTATATCATCAAAGTTGAAGGCACCAACATGACAGCCTGGAGTTTACCTAATATCGATCTAGAGAATGTCCTAATCCGTGTCGAAGGGCTCCATATTGAAGGACCGATTGATAATGTTTATGGTGTGATATGCCGCTATGTTGATCCCGCTAACTTTCTTTTCTTCATGATTGCCAGCGATGGCTATGCTGGGATCGGCAAGTACGCCGGGGGTCAGAAAGAACTCCTTAATCATGAAACCTTACTACCCACAGATGCAATCGCCCCCATTGACGAGGTAAATCTCATCCAGGCTGCTTGTATAGATAACAACCTCACGCTGTGGATCAACGGGGAGATCGTGGCTGAAGCGACGGCAACAGAACCAACGCATGGCGATGTTGGATTGATCGTGGGAACATATGACGAGGGTGGTGTTGCAATTCAATTTGATAATTTCTCAACCTTGATGCCATGAGGGTGATTGCGTGAACCGTCAACAAAAGATTTATCTCGATATGATCGGTTGTCGCTTAAATCAGAGTGAGATTGAGCATATTGGCAGCCAGGTACGTATGGCTGGGCATGAGCTTGTGGGAGAGGCAGAGCAGGCTGATATTGCCATCCTCAATACTTGTGCCGTGACGGCAAAGGCCGCTGCAGAATCGAGGAAGCTGTCGCGTAAAGTCGAGCGAGATGGAGTTCAAAACATCATCCTCACAGGTTGCTGGGCAAGTCTAGAAACGAAAGCTGCGGCATCATTGCCCGGCGTAGTGCAAGTTGTCCATAATAGTAATAAGGCTGATATCCCTCGGTTATTCCCAGGTCCTGGTGTTCACGCATTTGATCTGGAGCCACTGCAGCGCCATCCTCTCCCCGGAGCGAGAAAACGGACGCGCGCTTTCATTAAAGTACAGGATGGTTGTGACAAACACTGTACCTTTTGTGTCACAACACTAGCCCGAGGGAAGTCGAAGAGCGAGCCGTTAGAGCAGATCCTTGAAAAGGTCCAAGAGGCGATATCTGGTGGTGTAAAAGAAGTTATTCTATCCGGCGTTCACCTGGGCGCATGGGGACTTGACCTGTCGACGGGAGAGAGATTAGAGCACCTGCTGCGCAGTATCCTTCATCACACTGAACTTCAACGCCTTCGCCTTTCCTCCCTGGAACCCTGGGAAATATCTGATCGTCTTCTGGCGTTATGGCAGAACCCGCGCCTCTGCGCACATCTACACCTACCCTTGCAAAGTGGTTCAGCGATGATCCTGAGGAGAATGGCTCGCAGTACAAATCCTGCCCGATTTCAATCATTAGTTGAGCGCATCCGTCAACGCTATCCCTGGCTCGCAATTACGACGGATATCATCGTCGGCTTCCCAGGTGAGAGTGAGTTGGAGTTCGAGCAAAGCCTCAATTATGTGGATGCCATGCAATTTGCTGGAGGACATGTATTTTCCTACTCTGAACGACCTGGTACGAGCGCGTCGACGTTTCCAAATCAAGTTCCCCCCCCAATCCGTAAACAACGAAATCAGCGTATGCGTTGCGCACTTGATGCGGCTACCAAGAAGTATCAATCCAAGTTTATTGGCCGAACGCTATCCATACTATGGGAAAGCCTGGTAGAAGTTAACCATCAAGGATGGATTGTCAGGGGGACCTCCTCGGAAGGAATAAGAGTCGAGGTTCCTGGCACTCCTTCAGATTTAAACACGATATCGCGAGCATGGATAACGCATCAAAATGATGAGCTTGCTCTTGTCGGAAAGAAAGTGAATAGCCTTCCAAAGGCATGAAAATTGCTCGTTAAGCCTATGAGAATCTTGTTGATGGTTGGTGCGGATCCTTGCTGCCCCTATCCTATTAGTGGCTATGCGCAGTTTATTGGAGTGAGATCATCTACCGATCCTGCCAGTTCCCTAGGTATAATGAAGAGATGAGCTTAAAATTAAAACTTGAAAATGATCTGAAACAGGCCATGCGCACAGGCGATGACCTCTCCAAACGAACCCTGCGCCTCTGCCTCTCGGCAATTAAGTTGGCTGAAGTCGAGAAGCGCGATCAACTGGATGAAGGCGAGATCCTCGGCATCCTGCAGAAACAAGTCAAGAGCCGCCACGAGACGATCGATGAAGCTGGCGCTGTCGGAAGAGATGATCTCGTGCAGGGTGCTGAGGCTGAAATCGAGATCCTTAAAGTTTATCTGCCTCAACCCCTCACCGAAGCCGAACTAACTGACCTGGTCAAAGAAGCAATCGCTGAGGCAGGGGTAACAGAAGCCCAGGAAATGGGCAAAGTTATGAAAGTCTTGATGCCCCGTATCCAGGGTCGAGCCGATGGTAAAGCCGTGAGCGCAGCTGTGCGTCAGCAGCTCACATCTTAAGGGAAGCCCCTGCCGGCAGATGGAAGAATTTGCTACTAGCACGCCCACAACGATGGAACGCATCCGGCGCGCATTTCGTGCGGCCCGCCTGTGGGTGATCCTATTCATGGGCTTGATCGGATCCGTAGTTATCCTTTCAATCCCTGTCGATAACACCCAACAAACTTTCGGCTTGGAAGTGAATGATGTTGCGCCACAGGACATCCGCGCTCCCTATCCTCTTACCTACGTCAGTGACGTTCTCACAACGGAAGCAGTTGAAAACGCGGGGAATAGCATCGCCACCGTCTTTGATCCACCCGATATTTCTGTGACCCGGCAGCAGATCAAGCGCTTGGATTATGCTCTCGAGTTTATCGATGCGGTGCGAATGGATAGTTATGCCAGCAGTGAGCAACAAATGGGTGATCTAGCAAGTATGGCTGATATTCGCCTAGACACTGAGAGTGCCGAGTCAATCCTTGCGCTCAATGATGCCCGCTGGAACACAGTAAAAATCGAAACTCGCTCAGTCTTAGAACAGGTCATGCGTAACGAAATTCGCCAGGGTCGGACGGAGGAAGCCCGACGTACGATTCCGGCCATTGTTAGCATATCTTTACCGGAAGCCCAGGCGGAATTGGTTGGCAAGCTCGCTCCCGCCTTTGTGGCCCCCAATTCCCTTCCAAATGAGCAAGCGACGGAAGCGCTCGAACAGGCTGCCCGGGGGGAGGTTGCGTATGTTGAGCGATCGTATGCCCAGGGAGAGACGATCATCAGCCGGGGCGATATTGTCAGCGAACTTGAGTTGGAAGCACTGGAAGCCTTCAATTTGCTGCGGGCACCTAATCCTTGGGTGACAATCGCAACCAATGCAGGATTCATCTTTCTTGTGGGAGGCACTTTCAGCTTGTATGCCTTCCGCACCCATCCTAAGCTGATCCTAAGATCAAACCTGGCCTTAGTCCTCAGTTTAATGTTCATCGTAAATACCCTGGGGATGCAGTTCATGATCCCTGGACGCACACTCTTGCCATATATTTATCCAGCCGCAACAATCCCGATCCTCTTATCTGTATTTTTCAGCCCTAATATGGGGGTCACCAGCGCCCTTGTGATTGGAGCTGTTGGGGGCTTCATCGCACCTCGAGGGCTTGAAATGGCGCTCTACCTGACAATGAGCGGAGCGCTTGCTGCGCTCATGATCGGTAAAGCGGAACGACTTGGATCCTTCATCTGGGCAGGTGTGGCTGCAGCGGTCGGGGCTTCGCTGGTGATCCTTATTTTTCGCATACCCGATCCAGCGACCGATATGATCGGAAAGGCGCAGCTTCTAGGTTCCGCCATCGTTAGTGGTTTGCTCTCAGCCAGTCTTGGATTTGGGCTGCTACTGGGGATTGGAAACCTGCTGGGGATTACGACCAACCTGCAATTAATTGAGCTCTCTCGACCCGATCACCCCTTGTTGCAACAAATACTACGCAACGCCCCGGGGACCTATCAACACAGCCTTCAGGTTGCCAACCTGGCTGATCAAGCTGCGCGTGCGATCGGCGCTGATCATTTGCTCACTCGAGTCGGGGCACTGTACCATGACGCCGGAAAATCACTTCGTGCTCAATTTTTTATTGAAAATCAAGTCGCCGGGCAGAACGTCCATGAGCAACTCGATCCTAAAACAAGCGCCGATATTATTCTAGGTCATGTTCGCGATGGGATGGAACTGGCTAAGAAACATCGCCTCCCGGTAAGCATCCGTGCTTTCATTAATGAGCATCACGGCACGATGGAGACAGCTTACCAATTCCGTGCTGCCATTGAAGCTTCCGGTGGGGACGAGGATCGTATCGATCGCAAAGACTTCACTTACCCAGGCCCACGGCCTCGTTCACGCGAGACGGCCATACTGATGCTTGCGGATGGTGTAGAAGCCGCTGCGCGGGCAGAAAACCCTACCAATGATGAAGAGATCGAACAGGTCGTGCGCTGGGTCATCGAAAACCGCCTGGCCAACGGGCAACTCGACCGCACCGAGCTAACCTTACGCGATCTCGATACGATCAGGAACTCCTTCCTTCTGACACTAAAAAATATCTACCATCCCCGTATCCGCTACTCCCAAATCGCTGAGGAGCAAGAAGCCGAGGAAGTTCCGCCTGTCGTGGAGACGAAGCCTCCACCAGAATCATGACCGTTCAAATCACTTTCCAATCCACTGCAGATTTCCATGCATGGGAAGAACAGATTGTGCGCGCCTGCAGCATGATTCTGAAGCAGCTGGAATTGGAACATGGCACTTTCACAGTCGTACTTACCGATGAAGAAACAATACGGGATATGAACGATAAATATGCAGGACTGGATCATGCCACCGACGTCTTATCGTTTACAAATGGTGAGACTGATCCGGAAACGGGCATACCCTACCTGGGTGACATTCTTATCGCCGTACCTATTGCGGAGAGACAAGCAGCTGAATATGGGCACAGCACTGGCGCAGAACTAAGTTTACTTGCCATCCATGGATTGCTTCATCTGATGGGGTACGATCACTCCGATGACGAAGGTAAAGAGCGCATGTGGACCCTCCAAGCCTCTGCCTTGCGTTCCCTGGGGATCTCGAACTTGGCTATGGAGCGCAGCTGATGGGTCATCCCGAGCGCGCTTCCTCACGCCTTGCAGCGTTTGGGCATGCTTTCTCTGGGTGGTGGTATGTCCTACGTACGCAAAGAAATGCCTGGATACACGCAATTGCCACATCTGGGGTTGTCATGCTCGGTATCTACCTGAAATTAGGCTTGCAAGATTGGGCGATTTTAGTGCTCGCCATTGGATTGGTGTGGACGGCAGAATTTGTAAACTCGGCGCTGGAGGCGATTGTAGATCTCGCTAGTCCCGAGATGCATCCTTTGGCTCGTGTGGGGAAAGATGTCGGCGCAGCAGCGGTGCTTATCGCTGCGCTGATCGCAGCACTGATTGGACTTTTTATTCTTGGCCCGCCTCTGCTGGATGTCCTATCTACAACGAGATAGCCTTTGCGAAAGTGGGCAGAGAGCACGAGAAAATCACTAGAACCAGGATAGGATTGCAGGGCCCTATTGATTATGCAATAATGCAGTGTTGCTGGTACTTCTTAAGGAACAGGACTCAATACGTATGGTTAAAGAGAACCTCCGGGGAAACTTATTCCAGGCTGCTACGATCGCTTTTGATATACAGAATCCTACCCAGGCGCTGGTGAGTTTATTACAAACCACTGGTGAGCTATTGGCGGTTGAGCGGACAGCATTATACGAATTGGACGAGTCTGGAAACGGGTTTGTCCCGCGCTTTGCTCATGGGATTGCGATGAGCGAGCTAGGTCGAATCCCCTCGAAATCAGAGCATAAAATTCTGCAAGAGGCCTTATCAAAGAATCAAGCCACCTCAACCAATGGTGAGACCGGTTCGTTAGGTCTTCCGCTTGCGCCTGGATTGGTAGCCTGTGCTCCTTGCCGGGTGGGCGGACAGACGATTGGGCTCCTGTTCGCCGGCCGCGAGAAGGGCGATAGTTTTAATGAGAATGAATTAGCCACACTTGAAATTCTAGCTGCCCGTGCTGCCGAAGTTTTCACCCATGCTCGCCAGACTGCTAGTCAGAGCTACCTCTTTCATAAACTATCATTGCTCTACCAGGCAACCCACTCTATCACGGGCACTCGCGATCGGAACGAAGCCGTCAAACAGACGGCGGCTCATTTGTTGAAAGCCATCTCAGCCGACGAATGTGAAATCTACATATTTGATGAAGGTAATGGGGAAACACAGCGGTTCCGCCAGCAATTGGGTAAAACCATGCAGCAAAAGGTGGTACCCATTTCAAGCGATAAAATGCCAGATTATCCGATCCACAAGAAAGTCCTGGAAGCGCTGAAGCCGCAAACCATCAGCCTGACGCCCCCGGAAGGTTCGGCCAAAGATATCGCCATGCTGGAGGCAGAAAACCTATCGGTTTCTGTGATATTTCCACTTGCAGCTGGTAAAGAGGCGATTGGACTGGTTCGACTGCTCTTCTTGAAAAGCGGACACAACATTAACACCCAGGAGACAGAGCTCGCACAAGCAATCATTAATATCGGTGCTGTCGGGCTGCAAGATGCCATCCACTTTGAGACAGCTGAATCCCGGGCAACTCAACTTCAAACCCTCGGTGAAATTGGCCGGGAGATGACTTCCACGCTCGAACTCGAAGCTGCCCTGCAGAAAGCAATGGAACATACCCAATATTTGCTTAAGGCTGAGGCAGTCGTCCTTTTCTTGATGGACGAAACCGGCGAACAGCTCATCTTGAAGGCCAGTGGTGGTGCGCGGCTTAGGATCCGCGATGTTGCCATCCGACTGGAAGAGGGTATTGCTGGCTGGGTAACCCGCAACAAGACACCGCTGATTGTCAACGATGTGCGCACCAACCCCCTCTACCACAGCGCCATCGATGGTCAGACCGGATTGCTAACAACTTCCGTACTTTGTGTTCCTCTTGAACAGCGGGGCGAGGTGCTTGGAGTTATTGAAGCCATCAACCATCCACGGGGGATGTTTACCGAATCTGACCAAAATCTGCTTCTTTCGGTAGCATCCTGGACAGCGGTGGCTATTGAAAATGCAAACCTGTTCCAAGGTGTAGAAGATGCTCGTACTCGTCTCGAGACAACGCTGCTCGAAACAGCGGATGCGGTCGTGCTGACGGATACCGCAGGTCGGATCATATTAGTCAACAAAGCTGCCGGGCAGGCTTTTCGCATAAACCCGGAACTCACGCTAGACCGTCTTGCTTCCGATATCTTTGTTGGTCACCCGCTCGGTGAGATGCTCATGGATATGGATGCCAGTTTACCCACCAGCCTGGAGATCACCACGCCAACAGAGCGTGTGCTCTATGCCACCATTAGTGAGATTACCGAAGTCGGTAGAGTCGCTGTCATGCAGGACATCACCGCCCTCAAGCAGATTGATCGCATGCGTTCTCAACTTTTGGGCACCGCTGCTCATGATCTCAAAAATCCGCTCAACGCCATTCGCCTTGGGGCGGATTTACTCAATGATGCGGAACTTAATGAGCAACAGCGTAAAGCATTGAATATGATGCAGCGAGCGACAGATAGTATGACAAACCTGATCACAGGTTTGCTCGAAACGATTCGGGTCGAATCGACCTCCAACTTCCCTTACGAACCCTTTCAGATTAGTGATCTCATTCGCCGTGCGATCGAGGATTTACGGCCGCTATCTGATGCACGCAAGCAAGTGATAAAGTATGATGCACCAGAAACCTCTGTCCTCATCACTGGCGATCCCAATAGATTGAACTCAGTAATGGCGAACCTTCTGAGCAACGCGATCAAGTTCTCGCCGGAAGGAGCGACCATAAAAGTTGGCCTGCGGTGGGATGATGAAGAAGTGATCGTGAATGTTACAGACAATGGTCCTGGTATCCCAGAGGATGAGATGTCACGCATCTTTGAACACCTCTTCCGTGGAAGGATCACCGTCCAAGATCCAAACAACCCGATCGAAGGCACCGGCTTGGGCCTCGCACTGGCAAAAACTGTCATCGAGCAACACGGTGGGCGCATATGGGTAAAAAGCAAGATCAATGAGGGTTCAACTTTCAGCTTCTGCTTGCCCCGCGAACCAACACCAAAAACAGGTTCTCTAAAACAAGAACAACAAGGTTAAATCGATTCTATTTAAGGGCTGCCAGTAGCGCTTGCACTGATTTTGGATTCTGGCTTTCAGGTATTTCACGCCAGGCCTTGTGAGGAGAAGGAAATTGACAAAGGCAACATTTACGTTTGGCACTGTAGGTACGCCTCGTTCCACCCCGAAGAAGCCCGGTGGCACGATCGGTACGCTCATCCATCTCTCCCAGCAAGATCTTAAAGCCTTTGAAATCGGCTGGGTTCGTTCCGTAAGAGTTTCCGAAAAAACTTGTGCGGAAATTAAGGAAAACGCCCTGGAATTGGAGATGGGTTTGAGTGTGCATGCGCCCTATTACATCAATCTCAATGCAGATAAAGAGGAATGGCCAAAGAGCAGGAAACGATTAATGGACGCCGCCCATTATGGGAATTTAGCCGGAGCGACCGATATCATTTTCCACCCTGGATCTTACTTCGGCCTTCCTGCCGAGCAGGTTTTGGAAGTCGCCCTGCCACGACTTCGTGACTGTGTCACCGAACTCCGCCAGGCCGACAACCCTGTAGTTCTCCGCCCGGAAACAATGGGCAAAGGCGCGATGCTTGGGTCGCTGGAGGACACACTCGTAATGTCACAAGAGATCGAGGGGGTGGAACCATGTCTTGATTTTGCTCACCTGCATGCCCGTCCGGGAGATGGTAGCGTCAATTCATTTGAAGAGTGGTCAACAATGCTGGCGCAGTACAAGAAAGCACTCGGTACGCCCGCTATGAAACGGCTTCATTGTCACCTATCGGGGATCGAATATGGCGAGAAAGGGGAGCGCAATCACCTCATGCTAGGCGACTCTGATTTTGATTTGACCGCTTTGCTAGAAGCACTAGAGCAGCAGGGGTGTGGCGGACGCATCCTTTGTGAGAGCCCTCAAGATATGGACAAGGACGCCCTCTTGGTGAAGCACGCCTGGGAAAAGATTTCCACAATCACTAACCGCACCTAACCGCTGTTCGTCTCACTTCCTTGCTCAATCATTATCATTCTTTTCAAGGCTTGCTACAGCATCAATCGGGAAAATGAATGACTTCTTTTCCGGCAAGCTTGTCATGAATACGGTGGACCACAATATCAAGGTGACCAGGCATATGGACGAAATCCAGATCATCGGTGCGTATGGTCAGGACTGGGCAGACATCGAAGGCTGCCATCCAGTCATCATAAAAGTTCTCTAATAAGTTCAGATACTCTGCGGTAATCCCCTTCTCCATCTCTCGCGCTCTTGCTCTGATCCTTTCCATCAGTACCTCGGCCGGAGCCTTGAGCAAGATTAGTAAATCAGGAGAGGGTAGCCGTCCTACCACGAGGTCGAAGAGCCGCCGATAGGTCTCAAAATCTCGCTGGGTAATTGTGCCGAGGTTGAGGGCAGCCCGAGCGAAGATCTCCGCATCCTCATAAATGGAGCGATCGATGATAGCGGAGCCTTTGGCATTTGCCAGCGCAATGTGCTGTTCAGCACGGTGTCCCAAGAAAAAAACCTGTAGATGGAATGCCCAGGCGCCCATGTCGGTGTAGAAATCGGAAAGGTAGGGATTATCGACGACGGATTCGTAGGCAGTTTCCCAGCCGAGCTTATCCCCTAGCCGTTCGGTCAAGGAAGTTTTGCCCGCACCAATGTTCCCGGCGACTAAAACGAAATGTTTTGCCATAATGTCCCTCTTTTCTGCCCACTGCCCACGCTCAAACTGTACTCATAAGCGAATCATTCTAGGCCATCAAAAATACTTGCGCAATCAAGGATGATGGGAGTCGCGGCCAATCAGCTTGAGCAACATAAGCCGGAGCCTGATTGCATGCAATTTATGCATTTATGGCTTGGAGCAAGTATTCCGCCGTACCTTCATTCTCGAGAAAACCGCATTGTTGGAGACGCTTGATTAGATCAATCCAATCTCTCCGGTTGACCTGATGATCCAGAACTGGTTTCAGAATCTTTGCAGCTCCTGGGTATTCTGAATGCTTATCTGCCAGGTTGATCGCTTGCCAGAAAGCCAATTCCTCCAACTCAGGTGCCATGGCCCTCGCCTCTTCCCAGAGTGATAAAGCCATTTTCTGTTTACCAGCTTGTAGCGCAGCCATACCTCGTTGGCTATGTAAGCTCGCACTACGCAGACGAGCAAGCCTTTCTAACTCCGCCAGCGGGTCCGTATGTTCATCGACCCGGAGATCATAGCGAGGCAAAACCTGAGCCAATCCATCTTGATCGAAAGCCTCTGAGGCGACGATCTTCAGCGCCGCCGACTGCATCCCGCGAATATCCCCTCCGATCTCTTGGGCTATCTTGAGAGTGGAGAGCAGACGCTGCGAAAACTCCCCTTGCGCATGTACATACGCTTCCGCCATCGCCTCCACAACACCTGTTCTTAGCATCATGTTCGCCTGAACTGAAAATCCTGCTCCGATCATATGTCCAGCAAAGGGAATACACTGCTCTCCGGTCCAGGCTGCCGCGCCCCCCTCCTGATCGACGATGGCAAGCTGCCGGCTTTTTGCTCCTGCATCCGTTGCGATAAGCGCGTGCAGAACCTTCTCCGCAGCCAATCCTTGCCCCAGCAAATCCACACCCCTTGGACCAAATCGGATGTTTGTGGAGGCTTGTGTAGCGATCGCGCCCACTCCCGGGGCCAACCAGGGAACGGCAACCCCTACACACATCTGATGTGTTTGCACCGCTACACCCAGTTCGCCGGTTTTCCCATCACGGGCTACGATGCTGTAGGTCTGGAATTCAAGAGAAGGGTCGTGACACATTTGCCGCCTCCAACAACAGAGTATGCAATGGATTGATTAAACAAGAACACGCAAGCCAGCTATCAGCAGCATGCTGATGAAGTCCAGTGCGACCCCAATACCTTGTCAAAGAGTAAACTCGCATGAAGCCATGCAACGACGAGGAGGATGCTCAGCAAGGGATATCAGGCTGTAAAACAAACCATCAAAGGGTGAAACTCCCACGCGCAACGGCGATAAATAATTTACCCACATACCCAACCACCGGCGATTCCTGTCAATACAGCCAGTGAGATTCCGATAGGATGAACCTCTGGTTTGAATGACTTGATGCCAAAGAATCTACACCTACCTGACTCACTCCCGCACTTCATGCATGTATCCGCTTACTAAGCTGATATCGCGTGTTGATAACTAATGCAGAAATCCCCACAACCCCCTCAGAAGATTAATGTCCCGGTTGCTTGTACGACCCATTCCGCACAGCAACTTCTTAATGAAGGCCCTAGGATCTTCTAGGTTGTATCCCGCATCAGAACAACCCGTGAGAGTCCGAAAAATAGTGCTACGACGGGCGTAAAAACGAGCAGGAGTCCACCGTAATTCACCAGATTTGAAACCCATGCACCACTTAGGCTCGTTCCAATAATGAAAAAGATTCCCGAGCAGAGCGATGCAGTTACACAAATAAGCCCTAGCCCTTCACTCCATGCCTTTCCTTTAAGATAACCACCAATATAGAAGAGGGCAGCAATGGCGATAAATGCGTCCAGGAGGCCATTCCCTAGAAGAAAAAATATTGTCTGATCACCCCACCCCCCAGCAGGAGGGGGTGCAGGAAATCCAATCGTGCCTGACCGGATGTAAAATATCAACCCATTCGCAAGTACGAGAAGATGTGCGATCTGCAAGAATCCGTAGTATATCGTGAGCCGGCGGATCATCCTTACCATGCCCTCCTCCCCATCGAACAGCAAACTAACCTTACTCGCCAATGATTTTAACGAGGACCCGCTTACGTCTGCGACCGTCAAATTCAAAGTAGAAAACTTGCTCCCAAGGCCCAAAATCTAGCCGACCATCCGTAATTGCCACAGTAACACTGCGCCCCATGATCTGTCGCTTCAGATGGGCATCGGCATTATCTTCACCAGTCCGGTTATGCAGATATTGCGATGTGGGTGCATGGGGCGCCAGTCGCTCAAGCCAGGCTTCGTAATCCTGGTGCAAACCCCGCTCATCGTCGTTGATGAAAACTGAAGCCGTAATATGCATCGCGTTTACGAGAACCAAACCCTCAGAAATACCGCTCTCCTCAACGCAAGATTGAACATCCTGGCTGATGTTGACCAAACCACGTCTCTCCGCAATATTGAACCAGATCTCCTTGCGATAGCTTTTCATCTTGATATAACCCCTCCCCGCTCCCTTCGATCGAGTAGAACAGAAAATCGTGGTCAGCAATCACTCTCTAGCAGCATTGTAGTTATGAGATTGTGAACTGCCAACTCAAGTCTAGAAGATCCGATAAAAAAAGTGAGCGGGGACAACCACGCTCACTTCTTCCATCTAATCGACAAACTTCCGGTGCACAGCTTTAAGTGATCAATATCCAATTTTCAAACTCATTCTTCCAATAGAATTTTGTGCCTCTCAACACTCGCTAAATCCGCAACTGTAGCATTTGCTACAACCCTCTTCTTTAACAACTGTTGCGGCGCCACACTCTGGACAGAGGTCCCCAATCCTGATGGCCATCTGATCTTCGACGATCTCATCCTGTGTGAGTGCTGCTGGAATGACCTCCGGTGTTTCCTCCAGGTACGCAGCCAGTGACCGCGCCAATCCATCTGGCAACGAGAGAACACGGTTGGGTCCAAACCCAGTAGGGCGTCCACCGCCAATTCCGGTTAACTGACGCACGACCTCACCCAAGCGGTCTCTGGGTGGCACGGGTGATGCCACGCGCAACAGGTACGAGATTAAACGCCCAATCGCCTCAGAGACGGCTGCGGTTTCTGACCCAGCTTTCGCTGAGGTGATAAACACCTCGAACGGTTGGCTGGCACCACCACCATTCTCATTAACAGTGACGAATGCTTTCCCTAACGGGGTCGTAATTTGGTAGGTGCATCCATCTAACCTCTGGGGCCTGGGTTTCTTGCCTTCGAGCCAGAGATGGATCTGTTTTGGGCTTGCAGTCTGCAATTCGCTCAGTTCGGCAGTTTCCTGCGTTTCTAGAACGACCTTTTGACGCGAACCGGTCACATAAACAGTGAGTCCTTTACAGCCGAGATCCCAGGCGAGCTGGTAAGCTTTGGCAACATGCTCAAGCGTGGCAGTAGCAGGAAAATTACAGGTCTTGCTCAAGCTGTTATCAACAAATGCTTGCAACGCCGCCTGCATGCGAACGTGTTCCTCAGCTCGGATATCCTGTGATACGACATAGATATCCCTGATCTCTTCAGGGACCGCCTCGATCGGCTGGCAGGAGCCATGCTTCATCACCGCTTCAACAATCATTTCACGGGTGAGTTCATCCAGGCCTGCATCAACAAGCGCCTTCTCAAACAAAGGACTGGTATAGGTTAGGCGAAGGTCGTCACCGCTATCATCGACGTGCCTGAAATAGGCCAAGGCGAAGGCAGGTTCACAACCATAAGCTTCGCAACCCGCTACGGTGGCGATGGTTCCCGTCGGTGCAATCGTCGTTTGGGCAGCATTACGGATGCCATACTGCTGGATGCCAACGGTCACTTGATTCCAATCTACAACCGGTCGGCCAAATTCGCGTGTATGCGGGAAGATGGGCTGCGGAGGCTGCCAGGCGAGATCATCTGGATCGTAAATACTGCCCTCGATGGCAGGGAAGGAACCACGTTTTCGTGCTAGCTCAACACTTGTGAGCATGCAATGATAGCGCACAAATTCCATGACTTGAGCACCAAATTCCTGGGCCTCGTCAGAACCATAGCGAACGCCAACGTGGTACATGAGATCACCCAGGCCCATAATTCCCAAGCCGATACGACGTGCTCGGAATGCAGCCTCTTTGAGCTGTGGGACCGCAGGGACATAAGCGTTCGCGCTTACGACATCATCGAGAAAGCGAGTGGCCAGTTCGACACTCTTACGCAAACCATCCCAATCAACCTGGTTTCCCTTGGCCAGGTGCTGGGCAAGATTTATCGAACCCAGGCAGCAATTCTCATAGGGTCCTAACCACTGTTCACCACAGGGATTCGTCGCCTCAAGCTGATAAAGATGGGGTAGTGGGTTGCTGCGATTCGCCGCATCGATGAAGAGTAAACCTGGCTCGCCATTATGATGGGCTTGCTCGACGATCTTGTTAAATAGCTCGCGCGCCCGAATGCGTTTGTATACCTTGTGGGGTGTCTCCTCACCCGCTTGAAGTGGATAGGATGCAGATTTCCGATAGGAATCTGAACTCACATCAGCGAAGGTCAATTCCCACCAATCATCCTCTTCAACGGCGCGCATGAAATCATCTGTTATCCCCACTGAGATATTAAAATTCGTGATGGCATTTTCATCTGTTTTGCAGGTGATGAATTGCTCGATATCGGGATGATCCACGCGCAGCACAGCCATATTCGCCCCGCGCCGCGTCCCACCTTGCGCGATCTCACCAAAAGCCTGGTCATATACACGCAGGAAGCCAATCGGACCGGTTGCCTGCCCGGCAGATGACGAGACGATATCCCCACTGGGCCTTAGTCGTGAGAAAGAAAAACCATTGCCTCCACCAGTCTGTTGAATGAGGGCTGCGTCCCGTAGTGTCTGGAAAATACCGGCCGAATCACGGCCCATATCATCGCTGATTGGCAAAACAAAACATGCTGCCAACTGGCCCAGAGGCGTTCCGGCTCCAGTAAAGGTTGGGGAATTAGGGAAAAAACGCTTACCAGATAAGAGCTTATAAAAAGCTACTGCAACCGATTCAACATCTTGCTCCCACTCGTTTTCGACCACGGCAACATGATAAGCCACGCGCCAGAACATTTCCTCAACGGTTTCGATCGGTTTACCATCTTCGCCCCGCCGGAGGTATCGTTTGGTAAGAACTGTACGAGCGTTATCTGTTAGCTCGACAATCGGTAAATTATCAGGTAGAGGTGGAGTCTCATCTAGGGCTCCCCTCATATCCTGGTCAACGTGGCGTCGATCGGTCTCGAGCATCTTCTCCCTCCAAAGCAGCAAGCTACCAATACCATGTAGGTATAAATCTAATTAGGTCATCGCTTAGTGGAATTAATTCGTATTAGACCTCTAGTAGACGGTTGATCTCGTCTCGCACGGCCTCAAGGTCGGATAGACCCAGGTAGACAATTGCGAAGCGAATATAGGCAACATGATCCAACTCTTTTAATCCCGCAATTACCATATCGCCGATTACACGTGAGGTGACCTCAGATTTTCCCATCTGCTGCAAGCGGGCTTCAACCTCACCAACCAATCGCTCCATATCTGCGGCGGACACGGGCCGCTTTTCACATGCAATGCGAATCCCTTGGAGGAGCTTTTCTCGATCAAACTCCTCACGTGTACCGTCCTGCTTTGTTATCAGTGGTGCTGAGAGGATTGAACGTTCGTAGGTTGTGAATCGCTTACTGCATTCCAGGCATTCTCGTCGGCGCCGAACTCCTCCGCGGGTATCATGGGTTGTGTCTATGACTCTCGTCTGATTCCCCTGGCAGTACGGGCAAACCATGACACCTCAAATCAGAACTTTAGTTCTACGCCAGATATGGGCGTTGATTATTGGTTAGACCCTTCCTCTAGGGATAGGGCGGCTCATTCTAGCATAGGGATAAACCCGAGTACAAGGTTTTAGCCACGCTTTGAACCTTAAAATAATTGGTACTTTGGTCCCCCCTATCCCATTAAATGCAGCAGACCGGCTCCGGGAGGAGGTGGCCGGCTCCGGTCTGCTTACATATTGTCCACGGAAAGCTGGGCGGCAAACAGCCTTCCGGGACGTTATGGGGTTAGGTGGCGACTGGCCTAGCCGCGAACCTACCCTCCTTAACGGCGACGTAGGAAAGCTGGAATATCCAGATCGTTTACATCAATGGCCTGTGGTTGAAAATCCTCGACCGGGATGCCAGCGCTACTCTCACTTCTTGCCTTCGCCTCAGTTCGACTGCGCGCTCGGCGGGCAGCTCTCTTTCCAGCCGAGTGCGAGTTATCAAATCCCGTTGCGATCACGGTGACGCGTAGATCTTCACCCATGCTTGGATCGATCACCGCACCAAAGATCAAGTTGACATCTGGATGTGCCGTTTCCTTGATGATGGCAGCGGCTTGATTGACTTCAAACAAGCTCAGATCATGGCCTCCAGTGACATTGAAGAGAATGCCACGTGCGCCATCGATGGTGATGTCGAGCAGTGTCGACGTGATCGCTTGTTCGGCAGCGCTGCGCGCTCGATCCTCACCGGTTGCGCGTCCGACTGCCATGAGGGCGGCACCCCCTTCAGACATGATCGTACGCACGTCGGCGAAGTCCAGGTTGATCAGGCCAGGTACAGTGATCAACTCGCTGATACCCTGGATACCCTGTCGCAGGACATCATCGGCGATCTTAAAAGAGTCATGCAGGCTCGCCTTCTTATCGGCGATCTGGAGCAGCCGGTCGTTTGGGATCACGATCAGCGTATCTACTTGCTCTTTTAAGCGCCCAATCCCTGATTCAGCGGACTGCGCCCGTTTCGCACCCTCAAAGGTGAATGGGCGCGTAACGACACCGATGGTCAGGGCTCCGATCTCCTTCGCAATCTGTGCGATGATCGGCGCGGCTCCAGTACCTGTGCCTCCACCGATACCAGCAGCAATAAAGACCATATCGCTGCCTTTGAGCACTTCGTAGAGATCCTCGGCAGATTCTTCGGCAGCTTTCTGTCCCATCTCGGGATCTCCACCGGCGCCGAGGCCACGCGTGAGTTTATCCCCGATCCTAACTCGCGTTGGCGCGTCCGAAAGCAGCAGGGCCTGGGCATCGGTGTTGACAGCAACAAATTCGATCCCGGAAAGACCCTCTTCGATCATTCGGTTGACGGCATTGCTCCCGCCTCCGCCAACGCCCACAACTTTAATCCGTGCAAAAGATTCCATGGGGGGTGATGTGTGCATCTTCTTCCTCCTCGACGTGTAATCTCGTCATTCTCCCGCTAGCGTTATGGTAGATTTTCGCTAGCGCACGGTTTATCCGGGCAACAACCGTTTCAAGAATTCGGTTGCTTTCTCTATACTGAACTTCGGCAGCGTAATGCCACCATATGAAAAACTCTCCAGGCCGGCTTCTTCGTCCAGAATTTGAGCCCAGTGCAACAACCCATGGGCCGTCGAGTATGCCGATGACTGGATCCGATCTATGAGACCAATTGGGCTTTCTGGTTGGGCAGTGCGCGCAGGAAGCTGCAGGACTTCTGTGGCAATCTCCTTGATCCCTGGTAGTTGGCTTGTACCCCCGGTAAGTACGGCACCGGCCGGGAGCAAGCCGTCGTAGCCACTTCGCTTCACCTCTTGACGCACCAGTGAAAAAAGTTCCTCAACCCTTGGTTCAATGACGGCAGCCATATCAACGCGTTTAATCTCCATGGGACGCTCTTGTCCGAATGGGCGCACAGCGAAGGACTGGTTGGGATCAAGATCGCGTGGCCTGGCAAATCCATGCCGACGCTTGGCAGATTCAGCCGTCTCTTGCGGTAAATGCATCACCTGCGCGATGTCGCTTGTCAAATGATCGCCCCCAACCGGTATCACCGCCGTGTGCCAGACTGCACCCTCAATGTAGATGGCGATATCCGTCGTACCAGCCCCAATATCACAGAGCATCACCCCCATCTCCTGCTCTGTCTCGGTTAGCACCATCCCGGCTGAAGCGAGTGAACTCAAAACCCATCCATCGACTTGGATGCCGGCGGCTTCGATACATTTCTCGAGATTGCGTAGCGCGGTTAAACTGGCCGTCACGATATGCGCCTCGACTTCTAAGCGGTAGCCATGCATGCCAATCGCTGACTTGATCCCATCCTGTCCGTCGACGACATAACCGCGTGGGATGACATGTACAATCGAACGATCGTAGGGGATCACAACCGACCGGGCTGCTTCCACAGCGCGATGAACATCGTCATAACCTATCGTCCTGCCTGTGACTCCCGTCATACCTTTACTGTTCTGAGAGCTGACATGCGAACCGGATAAGCTCACCAAGGCCGAAGTTATCTCATAACCCGAGGTCCTTTCGGCCTTATCCTTGGAATTCCGAATCGCGTGCGCGAGTGCCTCCAGGTTGACGACACCACCCTTACGCATCCCTTGCGCAGGGGCATCCCCAACGCCGATGATGCGGATCCTGCCATCCGGGTTCGCTTGACCAACCAGCATGCAAACCTTGGCTGTTCCGATATCTAGACCGACGTAAATCGTCTCTTCTGTACCAAGAATCGTCGCCACGATCTCCTCAGCGGACCGAGTAGTATGGTGCTGATTGGTCCTCGACACTCACCATGGTTGCCTGCACGTTGTCCGCAACCAGCTTTTCAACGATCGATTCGTACATGCGGACCTTCATCGGTATATCGCCGCCTGTACCAAAATAGACCTTCCAACCATAGCTATCCGTAAATCCCAGTCCATGCTCCCTGTCGAAATCCCAGCGCTGTACTGTTGGTAAATGTTTGTTCAGAGAGGCCACAGCTTTCAGCAGGGATGGATTGACAACAGGTGTTAGTGCATCTTCATCAACTTGCAGATTGGTCTCCTCGCTTTGGATCTGGATTAAGCTATTGTTGTCCCCATGTTGTACATAGGCGACCCCGTCGTTGCTCAGCCACCAGATCCGGCCGGCATCGTTCCACTCAACAATCGGAAGTCGCTCCTGAATTTGAACTTCCACTCGGTTCGGCCAACTCATTTTTATCTGCGCTGATTTCACTTCCGCCGCCTCCTCCATGAGATGCACGATTGACACAGGATCCAGGAAGAAGATCGATTGCCCTTCAATCCCAGCTAGGGACCGGACCTGAGCTGCAGTGAGCATTTCAATTCCTGCGACGCTGATCTGTCCGACCTTGAAATGATCCGATCGGGCAAAACGAACCAAGCTTCCCAGCGCAAGGAGAACGATGACCAGTGCAATGGATCTTGTTCCCACACTCCCCGCAGGAATGATGTGGAACTGCATTTCGGCGCCGCGCTCCGCTGAAAGTGTGACGTTATACCGCCGCCGTGGCGTTCGTTTCCGTCTCGGTTTGGGCGTCTCAATTCGACCAGCACGCTCAATTTGACGAGTCTTGCGTGCTCGACGAGCCCGAACAGCATCGGCACGGTTATCGCCAAGCCCGATAATACGCTCACTTACGGTCACAATGCCTCTCCATAGCTCCGGAGTAGACTTACTCTTTGTTTATGCCTCTCCAGCCCCAGATCAATCAATCGATCGAGCAGGGCGGAATAGGCCAGGCCTGAAGCTTCCCATAGTTTCGGGTACATGCTGATATTTGTGAATCCCGGGATCGTATTTATCTCATTCAAATAGAGCTCACCGCTGGATCTCTCCAGTAGAAAATCGACACGCGCCATGCCGGCACAATCGATCGCTTTGTAGGCATCGATAGCAATCTCCTGGGCTGCCTCGGCCGTCGCCGCCGGCAAATCTGCAGGGATATATAGCTCCGAATCATCATCGATATACTTTGCCTTGTAGGAGTAGAAAACATCGCTGGGCACAACCTCACCAGCAATCGAAGCGATAGGCTTCTCATTCCCCAGCACGCTCAATTCGATCTCTCGTGCACTGATGCCACGCTCGATCACAATGCGGCGATCGTACTGCAATGCTTCTTGCAAACCCTCTACCAAATCTGATCGGTTCTCACACCGAGTGATCCCCACCGAAGAGCCCATATTCGCGGGCTTGGTGAAGAGCGGATAATCACCGATCGCCTCGGCTTGATCGAGGGCCGTGTCCATAGCTGTCTGAAAATCAACATCGGTCGTGACCACCCAATCGAGAACAGGCAGAGCATTCGCTCGCATCACATGCTTGAACAACCCTTTATCCATTGCGACAGCTGAGCTCAGCACCCCCGCTCCGACGTAGGGCACCTCGGCCAACTCGAATAAACCCTGCAGGGTTCCATCCTCACCAAACGTGCCGTGCAACACCGGAAAAGCCATGTCCAATTCAAGATAACGCTCGAAAACTTCACCTTCCCGACGCCGATAGAGGCCGAAGTTGCCGGGTTCTGGGATCATGACAACCGGTTCCAGCTTGGCGGTATCACTTGTTTCAAATGCTTGCAGCGCTTGCGGTCCAGACAACCATTGCCCATCCTTCGTAATACCGATCTCGACGACATCATAGCGATCCTGATCAAGGGCATTGATCACCGAGCGCGCAGACAGGAGGGAAACCTCATGTTCACCCGATCGGCCACCAAAAAACACTCCCAAGCGAGTCTTGCTCATTCGTCCTTACCGTTCTCCTTCCCGTAGCTTGTCTCCATTCTTTGCCCAAGCACCGACAAGTTCCACTTCCAGCTCCAAGCGCACATCAAATTCCTCCAATACCCTTGCTCGAGCTGTTTCGATCAAAGCCCATACCTGCGCTGCCGTACCTCCACCGTGATTAAGGAAGAAATTTGCATGCAGGTCACTAATCTGGACCGAGCCCTGGGTATAGCCCTTCAACCCGACCTGCTCGATCAAGCGCCCGGCGAAATCATCGGGTGGATTCTTGAACATCGAACCCATGCTTGCTCCGCTCGGCTGTGTCTTCGCCCGTTGTGCGGCAAATTCTCGCATACGCTCCCGGACCGCATCCGCTGTCGAATGTTGCAGGTTCAATGTGGCCGCCAAGACGACAAACTGCCCGGGATCACGCTTTAATCGACTTGAGCGATAGCTGAAATCCAAGTCTTGCGGAGCCCAAGTCACCACTTGCCCGCTATGTTGCAAGATCTCGGCCAACGCCAGGCTCTCCGACATATCACTCCCGTGCGCACCAGCATTTCCAACCACAGCCCCACCGAGTGTCCCTGGCACTGTAGCTGCCCATTCGAGCCCACTCCAGCCTCTCTCTGCAGCCAGACGTGCCAGCGTACCGAAAATTGCCCCCGACTCCGCCCAGATGTGAGCGCCGTCTTCGTCTTCAAAGAATTTACGCTGGCGGGCTTTGTTCAGTATCACAACTTCGTGCACGCCGGCGTCGGCGATGAGAACGTTTGAACCGCCCCCCAGAATTCGATAAGGAATGCCTGCCTCCCATAATTTTCGGGCAGCATGCTCCAGGGCAGCGGCAGAGTCGATCTCAAGCAGGAAATCCGCAGCACCACCGATTCGCGCCGAGGTGAAGGGCGCCAGTGGAATATCGCGTTGAAGGGCCTCTCCAAATAATCCCTCAAGCTGCTCCTGCTGATCCGCGCTCAAACGTTCCAGGTTCAAATTCGCTCCACTCTCTCAATCAATCGACTGAGTGTTTCAGCTTTTGGAATCTCAATCGGGATTACACTATCACTTGAGCGATAACTATTATCTTCTGCCCGTTTTGCGGCTAAGCGCATGCGTAATTCCATGCGTCGATCCGCTTCGAAGACGCCCTTTTTCTTCTTAGCCATGATCAATCTCTCCCTCGGTTTCCTTAATCTTTTCCAGTAGATGCACACCGACCTGGTTTCCATCTCCTGCACTTAACGTAATCACGACCGATCCATCTTCAACATTCTCAAAGAGGGTTAGGGCCGCGTCATCGATCCCTGCAACGAAGCGCACATCCGGGTGATCGATCTTGCCGGCGATTTCCTCCCCTCCGTAAGCTGGATCAAGTTCCTCCCGTGCGGCAAAGACCTCCAACACGATGACATGATCTGCTTCTGCAAAGCTTTGTGTGAATCCTTGCTCAAGTGCTCGAATACGCGAGTAGGTATGGGGTTGGAAAACAGCCCAGATTTCTGCGCTGGGAAAGCGCTCACGAGCGGCTTGAAGGGTGGCCTTAATCTCGGTTGGATGATGAGCGTAATCATCGATCACAGTCACCCCACCGGCCTTTCCTAGAACTTGGAAACGTCGGCCCACGCCTTGATATTCTGTCAATGCCTGACGCACCTCACGGAAATCCACACCGACCTGCGCCATGACCGCCACCGCAGCCAGGGCGTTGCGAACATTGTGCAAACCCGGCAAGCGTGTTCGTGCTAACCCTAACGTCTCTCCCTGATGAATGATGAGAAAATCAGAGCCGCCAGCAGCATTTGGTCGTACTTCTTCGGCGTACCAATCGGCTTTGTGATCCAGACCATAGGTATAGCGATTTGAACTCGAGCGCAGTAGATCGCGTGCACCCGGATCGTCGAGGCAAACGATGAGGTTATCCGTAACACGTTGACTAAATTGGATGAATGCCTCCTGGAATTCCGCCGCAGTCGGATAGCAATCCGGATGATCGTGCTCGATGTTCGTTACCACTGCGATTTTTGGTTTGAGGCCCAAGAAGGCTCGATCGTATTCGTCTGCCTCGATAACAAAATAGGCGCTCTTCCCGGTGCCGGCATTGGTTTCCAGATCGCGCAGGATCCCACCAACCATAAAACTTGGATCGAGGTCGGCTTTGATCATCAACCAGGTGATTAATCCTGTCGTCGTCGTCTTACCGTGCGTACCAGCCACTGCGATGGTGTCAGAGTCTGCAGTGAGACTGGCGAGATACTCATTGCGCCTCTGGACCGGGATGCCTTTACGCCGCGCTGCCTTAAGCTCAACGTTATCTTCTGGAATAGCCGAAGAGGCGAGGACGAGATCAGGATCCGACAGGTTCTCTTCGCTATGACGATAGGCCACGCGAATTCCCAGGCTCTCTAAAGCCTTGCTGTATTCCGAAGCCACCTGGTCTGATCCGCTCACGCTTTCCCCGCGACCATGCAGGATTTTCGCAATAGCAGACATTCCAGCTCCACCGATGCCCACAAGATGTACACCCCCGCTCATACAAACACCACGATGATGAAGACAAAGATGATTCCTACAGCAAAGTAGAGCTGCGGGATTGGCAAGATATTGGGTGGTAGGAACGCCACCATATTGTTAATCTGATCGAATAGTTCCGTTCCTTCGGGGGGCATTTGGACGAATGGCGTTGGGTAATTCAGCTCATGCATGAAGTACCAGATCGAACCAAAGAGCAGATAACCATTCAGCGCGCCCATTAAGATGCCCAGAAGTACATCCTGCAAACGTTCGCGCACAAGCTTGGATTGAAGCGCCCGAATATGAGGGGTCTGGTAGCCGAAAAATGTCAACAGACCGAGTAAGGTCGCACGAATGATGAATTGCGTCCCTGGTGGTTGCATCACCAGGGCGGTGTAATAGGGTCGAATGTGGGTCTCCAGAATTTGGATGATGAACAAGGCCAGCACAATGGCACTGGTGACCAGCAATTCTTTTGCCCATCCCCGCACTGCGCCTATGACGGCAAACAATGCGATCAACATCCCGAAGAGGACCGTAAGACTAACCATCAAGCGCCTCACCTGATGCTGGCAGTTCAAGCAAAATTTGAGCGATCTGTTCAGCTGATCCTGGCTTATGTAGAGCCCTCATCGCTGCCGACATACGCTCACGCTGCGCCTCGTCGCTCACTAGCGCGCGTATCGTGTCCGCTACTTTGGCCTTCAGGTCATCATCCTTTAAGATCAAAGCCGCGCCTTGAGCTTCGAGGTAGCGCGCATTACCCCACTGGTAGCGCCAGGCATGCGGATAGGGCACGAGGATAGCGGGCAAACCGAAGAGTGGATATTCCCCCAGCACCGCTGCGCCTGCCCGAGAGACCACCAGATCAGCTGCCGAGAAAGCGACAGTCATTTCATCGTGCAAATACGCAAAGGGTCGATAGCGGTTCTTGAGCGCAGGCGGTAATGTTTCCAGTCTCGATTCGACGCGTGGCCAATCAAGCTCACCGCTAATGTGGATCAACTGCATTTCGCTGAGTAAATCGGATAAATGCTGCCAGATGGCCTCATTGATCGAGTGGGCTCCCCGGCTACCACCAAAGACCAACACAGTTGGGAGCTCTGGCGTGAGCCCGAACTTCTTCCTTGCTTCGGCGGGGTTCTCAGGGATCAAAGTCTGACGAGTTGGGTAGCCTGTTACGCGCACACGATCTCCCGATCGGTAGAAATCCCTTGAAGCTTCCGCCGTGACTGCGATGGCTGAAACCCAGCGCGAGATCCAGCGCAAAGCCAGGGCTGGTTCAAGATCGGGAACAAACATGGCACTCGGATAGCGCCTTCCAGCATAAGCAACCGGGACACCAACATAACCTCCGGTGAAAAAGAGCGCATCGGGTTTAAATGCGTTCAAAATATTCGTGGCGACGCTTGCTCCGCGCATCAGCCTGGCAAGATTCGAGGGGAAAGCGCGCAACCCCACACCATGCAAGCCGGCCGCAGGGATCGCTCTAAATGCATAACCGGCGCGATCCACCAGGGAGCTCTCCATACCGCCTTCTCCGCCGATCCAGAGCACTTCAGCGCCCTTCCGGCTCGCGACGAGCGCGCCGACGACGGCCAAGGCGGGATACACGCCGCCCCCCGTCCCCCCGGCTGCTACTAAAAGTCGCAACATACCCTCGCTTTCGCGTTTCAATGCGTGCCATGCGCGAGACACTTAAGAGAAATCCAACCCCGGTAAGGGTCGTCACCAGGCTTGACCCGCCATAGCTGAAGAATGGCAGGGCGTTTCCGGCGAATGGCAATAACCCCAGCAGAACCGACATGTTGATCAACGCCTCCGCGCCGATCCAGAACGTAACGCCGCTTGCCAACAGCATCGCCAATCGATCCCGCGTCCCGACCGCCACTTTGAAGCCACGCCATAAAAACAGGGAGAACAAGGCCAGGATTAGCAACGCACCAATCAAGCCAAGTTCCTCACCGATAATTGCATAGACACTGTCCGTATGAGGCGCTGGCAGGAGACCAAACTTGCTGCGACTCGCACCCAAGCCTCGCCCTAAAATCCCGCCGGAATAAAACGCCTGTAAGGATTGCTGAACGTGGTAGTGGGCTTTTTCAATATCCACTAATCCATCTCGAAACTGGAGCCAGCGTTGGGCGCCGGTTTGGTGCAGGCGAATCACGATATATCCAACCAGACTTCCGCCCGCAGCTAACCCCAATGTTTGCAAACTTGAAGCGCCGGCCAGAAAGAACATCGTGATGGCAACCAGACCAATCGTTAAGCCGGCACTCAAGTCTGGTTGGGCGACGATCAACCCGCCCACGATACCCACAATCACAATCAAAGGGGCAAAACCGTAACCGAGCGTGCTCAAACGTTCACCCTTCGATTCCATCCACACTGCCAGATAAATGACCAAAGCCAGCTTCGCCAGCTCTGAGGGTTGCACCGAAGCCCCCAAGAATGCTCGTCTGTATTCACCGCCAAGATTGACGACCAGCACGGCAAAGAGGATCAAGATGGTGAAAGCGATCAAGGGCAGCGCCACACGTCGCAACCAGCCTAAAGGAAAGAAAAAGGCTGCGAGCATGGCGATGAGACCAATCAGCAAATTGCCGATTTGCCGATTGAACAATGCATTCGGATCACCATGCAGGCGCCACGAAACATCCCAGCTAGCGGAATAGACCATCACGAGCCCGAAGATGATCATGACAGCCGCAATGATCGCCATCCATGGGTCGAAGCTAAATAAGGCTTTTCGGTCGAAGTGCTGGCTTTGATCCGCTTGTGCATCAATCACAGGGCACCTACCATCTCTTTGAATCGCTCACCGCGTGCTTCAAAATTGGGGAACTCGTCATAACTTGTGCATCCCGGTGACAGAAGCACGACATCACCAGCTTGTGCGACCTTTTCCGCAGTGTGCATGGCCTGCTCGAAGGTCTCGACTGCGTGGAGATCCAGTGATCCGCTATCTTTGGATAACCTTGCAAAGACACCTTGGAGCATGCGCTTTGCCTCACCGAACAGGATGATCGTTCTCGCCCGGGCGATCACCTCTTTGACTAAAACATCCCAATTCAAGTCCTTATCACGACCGCCAAGCAGGACGACCAGTGGCTCATCGAATGAGCGCACCGCTGCTAGAGCACGATCCGGAGTGGTGGCAATTGAATCGTTGTACCAGGCAGCACCGAGTACTTCTCGCACATATTCCATACGGTGTGGAACGCCGCGGAATGTCCCCGCCACTGTGGCCATCGCCTCTACAGGCACCTGAATCAAGCTGCTCAATGCACACGCTGCAAGCATGTTCAACACGTTATGCGGTCCCCGCAGGGCCAGAGCTTGCTCCCGGCAAATTTGCGTTACCTGACCAGCTATTCGCAGGACCAGGAAACCTTGCTCGATGTAGGCAGCGTCGCCTTCCACTGGAGCCTGATAGCCAAAGGCGAAGACCCCGCCCCGGGCATCATGGCGAAGACCCCAAGTTGTTGGATTGTCATAGCCAAGCACGGCAACGCTGTCCAAAGCCTGCTCAGTGAGGATCCTGCGCTTGGCCTCAACATAGGCAGCCATGCTGCCATGCCGATCGAGGTGGTCAGGTGTGATGTTGAGCAAGGCTGCGATCTTGGGACTTATGGTCATCAATTCAAGCTGGAAGGATGAAAGTTCCATCACGACAACGTCGTCAGCCTTTATCGCACTCAGGTCTTGAAGCAGCGGTCGACCAATATTCCCGCCCAGCCAGGCCTTACGATCGCTATCCTTAAGTGCGAGTTTGACCATCTCGTGGACCAGCGTTGTCGTCGTTGTCTTTCCTGCAGACCCGGTAATACCGATCACGACGGCCGGGCAAAGTTCCAGGAAAAGTTGAGCATCATTGAGGACCGGGATCTCTCGCTGGCGCGCCTGCTCGACGATCGGCAGATTGGACGGCACACCCCCAGAGAGGAAGAGGGCTTGCGTGTCCTTCAAAAGCTCAATCGGATGATCGCCAAGCGCATACGTCAATTTAAGATCTGCAAGCTCTGCAATTTCCGGACTGAGTTGAGCTTCGGTCTTCAGATCACTCATCACGACTTTTGCACCTTCGTTCGTCAGGTATCGCGCCAAAGTTTTACCTTGGCGGGCAACGCCCAAGACGACCACGCGTTTCTTTTCCCAGCGTTTCACGATTGCGTCTGCCAAGAACCACGCGCGTGCTTATGCAGCTTTGCTTTGGGTTAGCTCAGTTGCAGCTACTTTTGATTTCTTCTTTGACCGGCTGGATCGACTCTTGCTTGGTTTTTCCTCGACACCGATCCAATAATGGTTGGGCATAACGTTGCGCGCTTTACGGACCATGACGCTCCCGATTAGCCCTTCACCACCATTGAGAGTCGTGGGATGTACCAGGCAGTGTGTTGGCCTATTCCCGAATTTATCCTCATAGAAGGCCGCTGCCTGCTCCACCTTTTCTTGCAGGGGTTTCGATCCGTCATCGAACCAAAGCATTCCGATTTCCATGGCTTCCTCCCTCCTTATATAAGGGCGAGTGCGACCCCGGCCATACCAGCCAGCAAGGCAACAAGCCAGAACCGCTGGACGATCTGGGTCTCACTCCAACCGCTGAGCTCGAAGTGATTGTGCAGTGGGGCCATTTTGAATAACCTGCGGCCCCCGGTAAATTTGAAGTAGGCAACTTGCAGGATTACGCTGATCGTGACGCTGGTGGGGATGACAGCGATCATCGGCAGTAAGATCCAATGCCCGGTCATTAGGGCGACAACAGCCATTGTTGCGCCCAGGGACAATGCGCCGGTGTCACCCATGAACAACTCCGCAGGGTGGGCGTTGTACCAAAGAAAGGCAAACAAGGCTCCGACGACAGTAAAACAGAAACGAACGAGAAATACCTGTCCTTGCAACATGGCAATCACGCCAAAAATGGCAAAAGCAGTGGCGGAAATAAGCCCGGCCAGCCCATCGAGACCATCAGTCAGGTTAACCGCATTGCTGTAGCCCACGATCAAGAAAATGGCGATGGGCACGTACCAGATTCCCAGGTCTAGTACCTCTGGAATATTCGGGACGAGCATCTCCGGCGGCTGCAAACCATATTTCAGGATTACTGCGGCTCCAAAGGCGATGACGATCTGAAGAATGAACTTCCAACGGGCACGTAACCCCCTTTCGCCTGCTGTGCGTCGGATACCAAGCCAATCATCAAGCGCCCCCAGCAAGCCAAACGCCAACATGACCATCAACGGTAAAAGGATTGAATTGCCGAAGACATTCAATTCGCTCAGGATAGAAACAAGGTTCAGTACCCCGGTGATGACAAGGATGGGAACGATAAAGAGCAATCCACCCATCGTGGGGGTGCCCAATTTGGTGAAATGCCGTTGTGGCCCTTCAATCCGGATCTGCTCTCCAACCTTGAGTAATCGCATGATGCGGATAAATGGACCTCCCCAGATCACAGTTAACATGAACGTGATCCCGCCCAGGGCCAACGCCATTGCGGTTTGGGTCATGGGATTCGCTCCAGCGTCGTTACAATGTGGTCCATCCTCATGCCGCGCGATCCTTTAACCAGGACAACATCCCCCTCCCCAATTCGGTCTCTTAAAAACGCAATGGCCGCATCGCTGTCCTCAAGTTCTTTAATGCTCGCCGGATCCAGGCCGGCACTACGTGCTTCCTCCGCAATCCATCGAGCCCGTTTACCGACAGTGATCAACTCCTGTGCAACTTGCGCCGCTCTCGCTCCAACCATGCGGTGGCCGCGTTCCTCATACTCTCCCAACTCGAGCATGTCGCCTAAAACTGCGAGCCTGCGACCCTCAAGATCCTCGAGCAAATTCAATGCTGCGATCGTCGAGCTTGGTGCCGCGTTGTAGGTGTCATCTAGCAGCAGCGCACCCGATTGGCTGTGCACAGCCATAAGCCGCAGTTGGCTATGAGTGCTTTGCAGACCAGCGCCAATTTCCTGCCATCCCAAGCCCTCAGTGACCGCCACTGCCGCCGCGCGCAGAACGGTGTGGACCGAGTGGCGGCCAAGCAACGGTACCCGCAGGTGAACATGGTCATCACCGTAATGGATCACGCAGCGAAGTCCTTCCAAGCCGAGGCCCTCGACCTCACTAGCCCAGATATCCGCTTCTGGAGACAAGCCATAATAGAAAACTCTGGCTTGTGTGCGGGACGCCATCTGGCGCACTCGCAGGTCGTCATAATTTAGAATCGCAACGCCCTCAGGCGCTGGAGGCAGGCTTTCAACTAGTTCACCTTTACCAGCGATAATGGCCTCCATACTCCCGGCTCGCTCGAGATGCACCTCACTAATATTCGTCACCACGCCCACTTGTGGTTGACCAATATCACAGAGAAAGGCGATCTCCCCCGGAACATAGAAGCCCATCTCCAATACGGCTCGCTCGTGTTCGTCTGTGAGTGATAGCAGGCTCAACGGCAGGCCGATCTCGTTATTGAGATTTCCCGGACTGCGGACTGTGCGATAGCGCTGCCCTAAGACATCGGCTGTCAGTTCCTTGGTCGTCGATTTACCAACGCTGCCGGTAATACCGATTACCCTGACATCATGTTCTGCACGCCAACTTTTCGCCGCTTGCTGGAGTGCTTCCAGTGCGTTGTCAACCCGAACGATATATGGACCTTCTCCGACCTCATGCAAAGCGACGGCTTTCGGTTTTCTCAAGTCAATCTCTTCCACCGAGAGCCCCAAGTCCTTATCAACTAAAGCTGCAGTGGCCCCTGCCTCGAAGGCTGCCTGAACAAAGTCATGACCATCAACGTTTTCTCCCGGGAGCGCCACGAAGAGCACGCCTGGTTTGACCTGGCGCGAGTCAATCACCACCTCTGTAAGTGGCAGGGCAAGTTCATATTCCTCGCCTTTAATGGCTTTAATAAAATTGCCTAGCGTCAGCATCGCTTTAATCGTCTGTATTTCCTTCGAATAATGCTTCACGTATATGATCCGGCGGGATCTCCAACATTGTGACCAACCGCTCGGCTACATTTTTGAAAATGGGTGCGGCCACAACTGAACCCCAGGGCGAGATCTCAGGTTTATCAATACGCACTAAAACCATGAATTGCGGATCCTCCACGGGAGCCCAACCGATGAAGGAAGCGATCGTCCACCGATCGTCGTAGCCCCGGTCCGTCGGGATCTGTGCAGTTCCAGTTTTTCCCGCAATGTCATAGCCATCCACAATTGCCATGCTGGCTTCCGCATCTAGGGATTCGGCCAGCATCGCGTTCATCGTTCGGGCCGCTTCGGCCGAGATCGGCTGACCGAGCACAGTCGGGCTGGGCCAATAAGCACCATCAGATCCAACGACTGCCTTGACGACATGCGGTTGAACCATCACACCTTCATTGGCGATGGCACTCACGGCGGCCAAGAGTTGGACCGGCGTAATGGAAACACCTTGTCCAAAGGAATTCGTACCTAGATCCGCCTCAGTCCAATCGGGATGGCGTGGTGTGCGTAACTGACCGCCCACTTCTCCCGCCAAATCGATTCCCGTCGCTCGCCCGATGCCAAAGGCAGCCATATATTCGTAGAACATCGGGGCGCCCAGCTTTTCAGAAGCGACGTAGGCCAGACACACGTTGAGCGAGTGTTGCATACAGCCCAACATCGTTTGAGGCCCCCAGGCACCGCCATTCCAATTGCGAATTTTGACACCCCCAACTTCGATCATCCCGGTATCGATGAAACCATCATCGGGTTTGACAACCCCGGCATCGAGGGCGGAGGACATGGTGATGACCTTGAAGGTCGAACCCGGCTCGTACTGCCCACCAACCGCTGGATTGATCACTAGCTCCTCTTCCGCATCTTCCGCCAGTTCATCCTCTTCGAGACCGAGTTTGACAAGCCATGGCTCATAATTGTTCGGATCAAGGTATGGTGTAAGCGCCATAGCCAGGATTTCGCCGGTTTGGGGATGCATCACAATGATTTGGCCTGACTCAGCGCCTGCATCCTCAACCCCTTTTTCCAGGATCTCTTCGACCATCTGTTGGATGTCAAGATCAATTGTCAGCACGAGATTCACACCAGCCGGCGGATCGGGTTCCAGGCGGGCTTCCGGCGGGATGTAGCCTCGTTCGATCTTTAGCGAACGGCCGGTTAGCCAGCTGTCATAGAAACCTTCCACACCGAAGAATCCCTTACCTTCTTGATTTACGAATCCGAGCACGTGTCCTGCCATCGATCCTGCCGGGTATTCCCTTCTTGGGGCCGGCACCAGTTTCAAACCACTCAGATCCGGCGCCTCTGCATCCAGCAGGAAAGCTTTGAGCATATCTGATGCGACCTGATCGACGGTGATCGGCCAACGCTCGCCGCCATCCACTTCGCGTGTCAAGCGGATTCGAAATTGACCCAACGTACCCCAATCTGCGGTTAACTGACGGTAAAGATCCTCGTAAGGCAGGATTAAAGTTCGAGCCAGGACTGCAGCGATCTGTTTCCGACTGTCCGCCGTAAGCTGATAAACCTCGACTTCGAGGTAGTAAGTCGGTACATTTGTGGCTAAAAGATCGCCATCGCGGTCGTATATAATGCCGCGCGCCGGGTCAACTTGATTCTCAAGTTCTTCTGCAGCCTCGACCCACGAAGCGAAGACCGGCGCATAAGGTCCAAATTGAACCCGGATCAATTGAAAGACCATCATCAGCGCGGTGACGGTCATGATCGCCAGGAGCAGCCTTACACGTCGCGAGGGAAGCAACACATCGGTCATGGGGTACCTTCAACACCTCGCCTGATCCATCGAGACATCCACTGTCCCAAGGTCTCCGTGTATGCCGGGGAGAGTCCCCCCTCCCGGGCAGTCAGAGAGCTTGGCGGGTTTGGTGCTACGAAGGGTTCCCCAGGCTGGTAGTCGGGAACGACAACATATATGATGTCGTCCATCTCGGCTGGTCGGAAACCCAACGCTAAGGCGTCTTCAAGCATGCGCTTGGGCATCGTCAACTCAGCTAAATTTGCTCTGAGTTCGGCGGTTTGCCGCTCCAGTTCAGCCATTTGTGATTGCAATTCGAGCACCCGCCGGCCCTCGCGTGCTACCCGCGAATTTACTGCCAGGTACAATCCGCCGATAAGGAAAAGTGCGATCACCGGCAGCACTGTTCTGCTTGTGATCCGCACTTGAGAGCGCCAGGAGCCTTGTTTAATCGCTTGCGTTGATCGCATAAAAGCTAATTCCACCTGTGCTGCACTGATCGAGTAAGACCTTGCAAGCTTTATGCCAGTGATATCGCCTCAGCTACACGCAATCGAGCGCTGCGCGAACGAGGGTTGGCCTCGATTTCGTCTGCATCTGGTTTGACTGGACGTCGCGTGATGACCTTAAGCCTTGCTGTGTGATCACACGAACAGACCGGAAGATCTGGTGGGCAAATGCAATCCTTGCTTTCATCCCGGAAGAAGTTCTTCACGATCCGATCCTCCAGCGAATGGAATGCGATGACCGCCAATCGACCACCAGGATTCAACAATCTGACGGCCTGCTCCAAGCCCTCTTTGAGCTGCTCGAGCTCATCATTCACCGCGATACGAAGAGCCTGGAAGCTGCGGGTTGCCGGATGAACACCTTTGCGCGTCCTTCCAACAGCTGAGCCGATGATTGCGGCTAACTGCGTTGTTGTCTGGATCGGTCTTGCAGCCACAATCGCCCGGGCGATCGATCGAGCGCGTGGTTCTTCACCATAACGCCGCAGGATCGCAGCCAGGTCTCGCTCAGCCAAGCTGTTGACCAATTCGTGTGCTGTCGGGCCTTGGGACGGATCAAAACGCATATCCACTTTACCCTCACGGGAGAACGAAAAACCCCGCTCCGCTTGATCGACCTGCATTGATGAAAGGCCTAGATCGAGCAAAACTCCATCCACACTCTTCCAGCCAATCGTCTCTGCGATTTCCTGCATTTGAACATAGGCCGCTTGCTGAAGCTCCACCCGATCACCGAATGGCTGTAATCGCTGGCGCGCCATCTCGATCGCTGCCAGATCCCGATCCAGCCCCAGCAACTTACCCAAGGGGGAACTTCCATCAAGAATGCCAGCAGCATGTCCGCCTGCGCCTACTGTGCCATCTATGTAGCGCCCTCCTGAACGCAGGTTCAGTTGGGAGAGCACGTTTTGGTAAAGTACCGGGGTATGTCCACCGGTTGAGGCAGCGTCAGCGGACGCCTGCATCACCTACCCCGCGGAGAGGTCAAATTGAGAGAAGCGCCTGGCATTTACGTCGGGATCTGTTACACCTACGAGTTCTGCTGACCAGGTTTCTGCGTTCCAGATCTCGAAATATTCACCGGCGCCGACGATGGTGCTTTCACCATCGAGCTTGGCATACTCCCGCAGGAATGGCGGTATCAAGATGCGTCCAGTTGAATCCAGTTGAACTTCTGTGGCACCGCCAAAGATAACCCTGCGAATTGCGCGCGCCTCAGGATCCGTTGTGGTCAACTGGGTTGCGCGCAGGGCTAACTTTTGAAAGTTTTCGGTGGTATAAACGAAGAGGTTGCGTTCAAAGCCTTGGGTGACATAGGCTCCCGAGGCAAGCGAAGCTCGGAAACGGACCGGAACAATGAGACGGCCCTTGGAGTCGATCGAATGAGTGTATTGTCCTAAGAACATATGTTCTATCCGGCCTTGTAATGGCAAGACGCCGGTTGCGTCCGGCGTCCCACATTATCCCACTTTCCCCCACAAGTGCCCACATTATAGAACATTTTCTCCCACCAACGCAACCCAATTTGGGGCAATTTCCCACCGGTACTTTATTCCTATAGCTATACGCATTGTCTGGACAACCAGGCCTGTTAAACGCCAAGGACTTCCGAAGCCATGGCTTTATCGGAAGTCCTTGTTGAAGTCAGGCTCAGCCTGTAAGCCGCGTTCTGTCCAGCCTTTTGGGTTCTTCGAAAAGAAGCCCTTTGCTGGGGCAATCATCTATCTTGGCATCGACGTCGCCGTGATGCTCATGCAGCCTACCCGGAACTCAAAAGAAACGAGCCGCTTCTCGTCCCCTGGGGGACTTTGTCCCTGCTTGGCCTTGCTCCCGGTGGGGGTTACCTGGCAATCGACATTGCTGCCGATCCCGGTGGTCTCTTACACCACCTTTTCACCCTTGCCTCGAAAGGCGGTTTATTTCTGTGGCCCTCTCCGTGGATTGCTCCACCCGGGTGTTACCCGGCACCGTGCTATGCGGAGCGCGGACTTTCCTCAAGCAGCAAAAGCTGCCCGCGATTGCCCGGCCGACCCTTTCTTCATATCTCATCATACCGTTCTGCACCGCTAGCGTCAACAATCTTTCCTTTAAATAAGTTCTAATAATTAATATAACGCTTACATTGCTCTAATGGTTATTCCCTTGATACCCTACTACCCTGGGACTATAATCTCTTAGGTCTGGAGATCTATATGCCCATCTACACCTATCGCTGTGAGAACTGCGGTGTTCAATTTGATCGCCAACTGCATTTTGACGATCCTGTTCTGAAAAAGTGCCCTGAATGTGGTAAGCATTCCCTTCGAAAGGTATTCCTGCCGGTGGGAATCGTGTTCAAGGGATCCGGTTTTTATGCTACCGACCATCGCTCCCCTTCCGGTCAAACGTCAACGGCGAAAAAAGATGAGAGTAAATCCAACGCCGATACGGATACAAAATCCGAGTCCAAGAAGGAGAACGTATCAAGCGGCTCCGATGAGTAGATGAAAGCAATCAGGTATCAAAAAAGCCAGCGCAAGCGCTGGCTTTTTCTTCTCTTATAAGAACGGCTAAAGTTGGAATCCCCCCGAGGCACGTACAACCTTTGAATTAAAGTTTGTCACGTATTCGAACAGCTTGTTGACTAGCTTTGTCCATTCCTCGGTTTCCAACGCCTGCTCCATCACCTCATGATTCTCAGCAATAAATCCCGCCAACATCTGCGGACCCTCACCGTAGGTTGTGTACCAGGCTTCAGTCGGCTCAACACCTAAACGCTGCAATCCTGGGACGAACTCTCGCACCAGAAATTCGAAATACTCTTGTTCCTGACCCGGGACCATATCCCAGGTCATGAGAAGCTTTAGGGCCATTCTTACGTCCTCATCTTTCAATCCTAGCTCTTCAAGTTACTTAATCGGTTCCAGTAAAACAACCTGTGTCTCTTCGGTCAGAGAGCTCTTAGTAATCTTAAGGGAAGGTAATGGCTCGAGCTCACTAATACCCATTTCCTTTAAGAAACCCGCCTCTGTATCCAGCTCGGGACCTTGTTTATACGTCTTGTAATGCATCGGGATGACGATCGAAGGTTCGATAAGACTGATAACTTCGGCAGCCTTTGAGGGCGATAAGGCATTTCCGCCCCCAACTGGCACAAGCGCTACGTCTACCGTTCCGAGATCTTCGATTTGTGACTGCGTAGGAACAGTGTTGAGATCTCCCAGGTGTGCGACCGTTATCCCGCTATAGTCAAAGACAAAGAGAATGTTCGCAATCTTACTCTTGTCCTTGCCTTTGTTCCCGGGCGCCATGCGGATAGCGGTGATGAAAACTCCCCCGATCTCAAATTCCCCTGGACCTGTGATCACCCGACGGGTCGTCTTCACAGTAGCAACGGCGCTGTGGCCTGGTGCGTCATGGCTTACCGTGACAACATCGGCTTTGAGTTTGAGTGCCGGTAACCCTACTGAATCGTCATAGGGATCCGTGACGACACTGATCATCCCGCGCTCAGAGAGCCGGAAACATGAGAGACCATACCAGGTGATTTCCATACCTGCTCCACTTTGCTTGAGTCGTGCGATTATACCTGATTGCTAATGCCAGCCGCAAAACTTTATAATGCAGAGTATGAAGTGGCAAGCACTTGAGCTGGGTGGTGGCGAAGTCCAGGTAGCTGAAGGTGGTGGGGTGAGCCTGCAACTACCAGCAATTCATCATGGCTACGCCGATGCTCAAATCGATGACACACAGGGTCGGAAACGGAGAGAATTTCTCTGGTCACCACCGCTTCAATTTCAGATTGAAGCGCGCGCCACGCCTGGCGAACCTCTTGGCACCCTGGGCTTCGGCTTCTGGAACGATCCCTTCTCATTTTCTTTGGGACAACAGGGTACCACTCGAAAACTACCCACACCTCCCCAGGCGATCTGGTTCTTTTACGGCTCACCCCCCAATGACATTCAACTCACCCGGGACGGTCGAGGCAATGGCTGGAAAGCCATGTCGTTGCGTTTTCCCCGCTTCCCAAATCTACTCGCACTCCCTCTGGCGCTCACTGGGGCTGGCCTTGCTCAGATTCGCCTTTTTAGAGCTACCATTATGCGAGCAGCCCAAGGCGTGGTTCAGAGTAGTGAAGCGCAGCTCCCGCATAGTCTTGAGGAATGGCATTCTTATTCAATTACCTGGGATACATCCTGTGCCCGTTTCTTCGTAGATGGCGTAGAAACGCTAACTGCGATAAATCCTCCCAATGGCCCCCTCGGTTTTGTGGCCTGGATCGATAACCAGTTCGCTGTAGCCTCACCGTCAGGTGGCCTTCGCTTCGGCATCGTACCCACCGCGCAGGAACAGAGGCTTGAGCTAGAGAACTTAAGCCTCCGACGCTTGTAGACAGGATGATGTTGCCAATTGCATGCTTCTAAGCTTGACACTTACATGCCGCCAAAGTACAATCGCCCCGCTCGCCGAGGTAGCTCAGTTGGTAGAGCACTTGACTGAAAATCAAGGTGTCGCCAGTTCGATTCTGGCCCTCGGCAC
>JBFFQB010000009.1:0-52962 GCA_041573795.1 Anaerolineales bacterium | reverse complement strand
GAAGCCGAAGCCTCTGGTGTGCGCGTGTTTGAAGGGGCTGCGAAAGAAAACAGCTTCTTCACCTAGCCTCTTCATAAAGGTCCGTTATTCTCTTTTCAACGATCAAATGATCTGGATTTGATAAGTCCTGTAACGTTTGTAAACCCGCGCACCCATCCGTTCTGCCAGCGCCGGTGTAAAGGGATTCTCTTCAGAGGTAAGCGAGAGATCAGCCCAACGGTAGCCCTTCTCACTCGCCCGACGAGCCATTTCATCGAACAGTAGCAAGGCTACGCCTCTCTGCCAGTACTCCGGCAGCACAAGGACGGATTTGACCGCCAGGCACTCGGGTCGATAACGTCCCCACCTCAAGAGGCGGAGATAATCCCAGGGATGACGTAGTCCGTTTAAGTGGATCACAATTTCATGGATATTGGGGACTCCCGGAAAGAATCCTACCGTTGATCCTTCGACCTCCGCAAAGAGGATCAAGTCTGGATCAGCAATTTTCCTGAACGTTTTAAAAGTAGCTTCAAGTGCTTCCCGTTGCCAGCCGATATGATCTGGGAGATGCTGTAGAGCCTGGTTGATGATGGCGAAAACCCGATCGACCTCATTGTCGAAGTCATCCAGTTTCGCCGCGCGAACCTTCACCCAGCCGCGCGCGCGCATCCGTTCTGCTAAACGTCGCAATCGTTGACGCTCGGGTGAGTCATCAGCAACAGGGATTTCGAAAGCCAGGTTATCCCCTCGCGCTTTTGTAAAACCGTAGGTTTCGACCAAATCCTGGTAGTAAACCGGCGTATGACCGCACAGAACGACAGGGGGGCGATCGCGCCCCTCAATAAGAATCCCGTAACTATCCTCATAGTCGAGATTGAAAGGGCCAAATAGCCGCGTCAAACCTCTTTCGCGCCCCCAGGTAGCAACCCGGTCAAATAAGGCTTGCGCCACCTCCTGATCATTCACACACTCAAAGAACCCAAAGATACAATCTGCGCGGCTACGCTGCTGATTTGTCACATGATCTTCGCCAGCGCAGATCGTACCCACCACCTCCCCCTCGCGCAGGGCGAGAAAGAGCTCGGCTTCACCTCGCTTATAAAAAGCTCCGTGCGCAGGATCGATAACCCGTCGCCTCTCAGAGAGGATGGGCGGAACCCACAGGGGGTCATCTTGATAAACCTGCCACGGAAATGTGAGGAATTCAGCCTGATGCTTGGAGCTTGTTACCGCAATGATTTCAAGACTCATGGCACTGGGATGTATTAGTCCGCCGCACGGCGTTGCTCGAGCTGGTGCTTAATGTCACCGTGGGCTTCCCGACTTAGGGGGTAGAGCCAGGCGAACACGATCCCGGCACTCAGTAAGATCGCCGGGATTGGGCCGACGACGATGCGAATGCCGAGGATGGCTGATCCAGGTTGATCAACAGCGTTAGGTATGTAGCCCGTGACCTCCAGTAACACCAGCACAAGCGGTATCGCAATCGACGAGGCGATCTTCTGCATGAGAGTGACAAGGCTGTAAAACATTCCCTCATGTCTCTCGCCCGTATGCAACTCATCCCATTCGATCGCGTCAGGGATGATCGACCAGGGCAGCACATGCGCTGCGCCCACACCTATACCGGCAAAGACACTCAGTGTGAGCAACAGCGGGAGCGGGGATGAGGGTGTAAGCGTAATCATCACAATTTGGACCACGGCCCAGAATCCAATGCCGACCATATAGGCCCGCTGCTTATTCCAACGACGCGAGACAAACTCCCACAGAGGCAGGGCGAAGATCGCCGTAATAAAGATCGCCGCCATGATCAAATCGCTCTGGGCTTCGCGCTCAACAACATATTTCAAGAAGAAGAGCAGCATACCCTCCAGAATCGAAACAGCAACCCAGGTTAATAGAAATATTCCGGCACTGAAGACGAATGGGCGATTCTTAAAAGCGGCGCGCAACGATTGGCGCAACCCCGGTCGTTCGGCTTGCATGTGATGATCGCGCTCACGAGTTCCGTAAAATGTCAGCCATAGAGGCAAGACACTTGCAAAGGCAAAAATCCCCCCCATGAGGAGCACCCGGTCGGCGTTTTCCGGCCGGAAAGTACCGATGATCATCAACGGGACGGTGAAAGCGATCAGTCCACCAAGAATGGAAAAGAACATGCGGTAACTCGTGAGGGCGGTGCGCTCGTCGTAATCCTCCGTAAGCTCTGGAGTGAGGGCAAAGTAAGGCATATAGGCGAAGGTTGCAGCCGTATCAAAGAGTAGATAAGCAAAGGCATAATACGCCGCTAGTCCGATCGATGAACCGATCGGCGGTTTCCACCATAAGAGTATGAAAGCCAGGCCAAAGGGAATCGCACCAAAGAGTAGGAATGGGCGACGGCGGCCCCAGCGGCTGCGAGTCCGATCCGAGAGATGACCAATGATTGGATCATTGATGTAATCCCAGCTTCTGCCGATGAATATGGAGGCGGCTGCAATGCCCGGTGCAATCCCGACGACATCGGTAAGGAAAATGGCGAAGTAAGCACCAAGAATTGTCGTTGTCAGGCTGAAACCCGTATCTCCTGCGCCATAGCTTAACTTAGTTCGCCAGCTCAAGCGTCCGCTTGACATGATCTCTCCGTCTGCTTATCCCGCGGTTTTCCTGTCGGCATACATCCTTTTAACCCCATAGGGGTCGCATTGTTTCGATTGAACCATGCCTTGCCAACACCAGCGCTGGGTGCAAGCAAGGTCACTTTTGAGTTTAGCTTGCTTGACGCCTCAGGCTGGTCTATCCTAAGGCTTACTCTTGCACAACTAAGATTGGAGTCATCACACGCGTTGAACAATGAGATCCTGCTTGTCCTCAGCATCGTTGCGATAACACTGCTGCTACTGATCACCGAGCGGCTTCGCATCGATTTGATCGCGCTTTTGGTCCTGGTCGTCCTGGCCGTAAGCGGCTTGCTATCGCCCACTCAAGCGCTTTCCGGTTTTAGCAACCCGGCCGTTATAACGGTCTGGGCTGTCTTCATCCTCAGCGGTGGGCTCACGCGCAGCGGGGTGGCGCGCTCTATCGGCAGGATTGTCCTTCGATTCGCAGGGAATGGGGAGGCACGTCTTATTGGCGCGATTATGTTGGGCGCAGGACTCCTCTCCGCATTCCTGAATAATGTCGGCGTGACTGCCCTACTGTTGCCGGTCGTTATGGACATTACTCGCAGGACTGGTCACTCACCCTCAAGGCTGCTCATGCCTCTGGCATACGGTGCCTTATTGGGTGGATTGACCACCCTGATCGGAACACCGGCCAACATCCTGGTGAATGACGCCGTCCAGGCATGGGGGTTAGAACCCTTTCAGTTTTTCGACTTTACACCCATCGGACTGAGCCTCCTATTGCTTGGCATCGCCTTCATGATGTTGATCGGCCGTCACCTGCTGCCCAGACGTGAAATTGGCTTGGATAACAATCTTCGCGATCGAGCAGAACAGGATATCTTTGATGTTGATGAGCGCCTGTTCTTTTTACGCCTTCCAGAGACATCCGAACTTGACGGAAAGACCCTTTTAGAGAGCCGTATCGGTGCCGCGCTTGGATTGAACCTCCTTGCGATCTTACGGCAATCAGAACGCCTGCTGGCCCCTGGACCGCAAACTCGCCTTGCGGGCAATGATCGACTGGTCGTGGAAGGTCGTCCCGATCGCTTGCTTGAACTTCAACACCGAAACCTTTTATCCATCGAGGCTGACCAGATCGAGATCAGCACACTTGAATCGGATGAAATTCATTTATATGAGGTGAATATCGCCCCGGGTAACAATCTGGTGGGCGAAACACTTTATGGCAGTGGCTTCAGGTCACAATACGGGGTGAATGTGCTGGCGATCACCCACAACCACAACGCACAGCGCACCAATCTCCAGGAGAAGATCCTACACGAAGGAGATACCCTTCTGCTTCAAGCGAGCGATGAGCAGATCGTGCGCTTCAGAGAGCAGAATATCTGGAGCGATGTCTGCCCGGTCTCCCCCTCTGAAGTGAAGCAAAAATACGCATTGAATGAACGCATCCGGGGTATGCGGGTTCCAGCCAGTTCCAGTCTGGATGGGCTGACGTTGGCAGATAGCCGACTGGCGGATGCATTCGGAATCGCAGTCCTTGCGATAGTGCGCGGGGATTCTACCCAACTCCTGCCAGAGCCATCTGAGGTACTGCAACAAGATGATTTGTTGATCGTTGAAGTATGGCCCGAAGATTTAAAAGTCATCATCGCTTTATCGCAGCTTGAAATGGAGCTTGGTGTTCTTCCGGCGTTGGAGGAACTTCAAACTGACACGATAGGCTCCACCGAGGTCGTACTATCCCCGCATTCCACTCTGGCCGGGAGAACACTTCGAGATCTCCATTTTAGAGAAAAGTATGGCCTCAGCGTGCTTGCGATCTGGCGCGGCGGCCAAACGTATCGCTCAGGGCTGCGCAATATGCCGCTACGTTACGGGGACGCATTACTTCTATTTGGACCGCATGCAGCCCTGCGAGTTCTAAGCGAGGAACCTGACTTTCTGGTACTTACAGAGGAAATTCAGCAACTCCCCAGGATCGAGAAAGCCCCGACCGCACTGGCGATCATGGCGGGGGTAGTTACCCTGGTTTTGTTAAATATTTTCCCGATATCTATAGCGGCTATCATCGGCGCCACAATGATGGTTCTCTTCCGCGTCCTAACCATGGATGAAGCCTATCGATTTATCAATTGGCCCGCCGTTTTCCTTATCGCTGGAATGCTTCCACTCGGCATCGCATTACAGGAAAGCGGGGCAGCCCAATTCCTGGCTAATGAAACCGTTAACCTTGTTGGTGATTATGGTCCCTTTGCCATTATGGCCGCCCTCTTTGGGTTAACCGTCCTTGTTTCCCAGATCATGCCGAACGCGGCCGTAACTGTATTGATGGCGCCCATCGCGCTTAGCACAGCGGCGCAGATGAAGATCTCCCCCTATGTGCTTGCGCTCATTATCGCTATCTCCGCCTCGGCCAGCTTCTTAAGCCCCGTCGCCCACCCGGCGAATAGTCTCATCATGGGTCCGGGTGGCTACCGCATCGCCGATTATATTAAGGTCGGTATTGGGCTTGTCGTTCTTACGTTATTAGCGTCCTTATTGCTCTTGCCGCTATTCTGGCCACTATCGGCATAAACCCGAGATCGAAATCGATAAAAGAATCGAGGACGAGCGTCACCACTCTCCCCTATGATTTGTGATCGTCAGATTAGGGTTCCCCCACTCCTTGCCCCGCTTGCTCTCCTTGATCGAGAGGCGAGCTGGAACGATCAGGGGGTGTCTCCGGTGCAGTTGGGAATAGCTCGACTTTTCGTAATTGATCGATCTCCCTCTCAGACTTCTGCAGACGTTTTCGAAGGTCAGAGGCTGTCAGGCGCCCGCGAATCGCCGTGGGGGTGAGCAAAAAAATACCGACGAGGATCCCCAGGAATAATGTCCCCATCAGGATAATGGCTAAAGATCCCTCAATCCTCCAGGCAAAGAGCGTAACCGCGATGATGGCGTTATTCTGGACTGCAAAGATAGTCACAAGTAAGGCAACCAGGAGTGCCAGAATAATATAAACCTGCATAGCAGTACGCTCCGATCATGAGCTAAAAAGAAGTTGATGTAACTTCATTACAGGACTTGTACAAGTATAGATCAACTCATGCGTCGATGGAAAAAGAAAACGCCCAGGTATGGTCCTTGGCGTTTTTTCCTGACTTCACGCGGGTTCACAAAGCGGTCTCTACTTGGGTTTTTCTGTCTTCTCCGGTTTCTCTTTATCACGCCCTTTTCCGCGCCCAGGAGGATCCTCGGGTTTATTCCCTTCTTCCTCATTCTTTTGCTGGCCAGGAGCTGCATTACTGGGATGGTCGTCAGATTTCACTTGATTGATGACCTCTTGAGAGTGGCTCGAACGTTCAATCGCCTTCTGTATCGCCGGTTGTGCTGATGCGGGCACTTGCTCCAGCACCTGGTTGAGGACCTTCAGGTGTTTTTCCAATTTTTCTTCTAGACGGGTAATTGATCCTGGCTCATAATCTGCAGGAAGTTGATCCAGCTCGCTTAAGGATTCTAGGTTGCTGTCCAATCCTGATAAAGCCATTTCTAGATCGTCGAAGCGTTCAAGCGCAAGTAGTTGCTCTACCTCGCTGAGCCGTTCATTCGCAAAAGCGACCAGCAGTGCAGCATCATTGGATTGTGACAGACTAGCGACAAGTTGGATCCTTTCACTCGCACGCTTGACGCCATAGAGGCGATCACCGGGAAGAGAATCAGCAGACGCCCTCAAGACCCCAAATCCGCTGCCAAGCAGCGCGACACAAAGTATTAGCGCGATGGTGGCATAAGCTGGTCGTAAAACTGGCCAGTGAATTCTCGATCGTCTTTTACGGGTCGGTTTGGCGGTTTGTTTACGGGATTTGAGTGTGTTACTGATGCGAATGATAGCCGCCCGTTTAAATTCTGGTCGTGGACTGTCAGGAGATAGCAAACTGTGGCTATGCGCAGCAAGGCTCAGGAGAGGTGCAAGCGCCTGTGCATAGGCTGAATGAGCCTCCAAACAGGATTCTAAAGTTGCTTCTCCTGATTGGATCTCAGTCAAGCATCGATCGAGGATGCGTTCAAACTCCTGGCTCATTTCTGTCGGACTTCTCGCTTCAGTGCTTTCAGAGCACGGTGTAGTAAAACTCGGATGGCACCTTCACTTCGCCCCATCCATTCAGCCGCTTCGGCCGTGGAAAGCTCCATTAATACCCTTATTCGAATGATTTCTCGATACTCCTCCGGCAATCGCTCCATTGCCGCTCTTAAACTTAACGCTTGCTCCTTCAGGATGATTTCGCCGTCGATAGATTCGCTCATTGCCGCCCGGTGCTCAGCCAATTCGATTGACACACTGTCTTCAGCTTGTCGGTAATGATCAATCACCTGGTTGCGTGCGACTTGATATAGATAGGCTGAATAGCGTAATCCTTTATCCTGGTAACTCCCAATTGCTTCAAATGAGCGTAAAAATACGGACTCTGTCAAATCTTCCGCTGTTTGCACATTATCTACCCGAGCGCGGACATAGCGAAAAATCTGATCAATGTAACGCTCATATAAAACACCGAATGCCTGCTGATCACCATGCTTTGCACGATCAATCAGCACAACATCAGAAATTAATTGAGATTCGTTTTCACTCATGAGAACGTATTACCCGATCAAATGTTACATGTCTCAAAGGTCACTTGCTATTCCCTTATGGTCCTAGCCCGGTTGCAGCATGTCTAAACCTGAAAGTGATGACCAAAGATGTTTCCTGCGTGGGTATGAATACGATTACAATAAGGTCCTTAGTACAGATCTTTGAAGAATCTTTGGGAGTTGTACCTCATGTCCTTGAGCACCTTGCTGTCAGACACTCAAAAGCTCATTTGGCAGCGTGAACGCGAATTGATCTTTCGCCTCCTCGATATCCTGCAAGGATGGGATTTCACTTCAGACGAACCCACCCATTTGCATGAAGCGCTCGAACAATTGGAACAACTCTTCTTGCTTGTCGTCGTTGGGGAGTTCAACAGCGGCAAATCTGCCCTGATAAACGCCCTGCTCGGGGAACAATTTCTCCAGGAAGGCGTTACACCAACCACCGACCGCATCCATATCCTTAAGCATGGTGAAACCAAAGCACCGGAAATGATCGGAGAAGACATTCGTATTCTCCATTACCGAGCCGAAATCCTCCAACAGCTCCACATTGTAGACACACCTGGGACCAATGCTGTGCTGCGCCATCATGAGGCCATCGTGCGAGACTTTGTCCCCCGAAGTGATATGGTGATCTTCGTCACCTCTGCCGATCGCCCCTTTACAGAAAGCGAGCGCGAATTTCTAGAAACAATCAAGGATTGGGGCAAGAAAATTGTCGTGGTGATAAATAAAACTGACATTCTGGATGACCAATCCAGTGTTGACGAAGTTCGTCAATTCGTACAGGGTCAGGTTGAACGCTTACTCGCTATAAAACCTGCACTCTTCAGTGTATCGGCACGTCGAGCACAGGGAGCAGACCGAGGGTCCGATCCATTCGATTGGACAGCTTTTCAAGAATATCTCCGCAAGAACCTAACGCAGCAGGAGATGCTAAAACTCAAGCTGCTCAATCCATTAGGTGTCATCCGTAAGACCAACGGCAATTTCATGCGCCTGGCAAATGATCGACTGGCAATCCTTTCTGCCGATGCCGAAGTCCTCTCAAAAGTAGAACATCATCTTGAATTATTTGAGAGCGATACAGACGCAGAATTTGGTCGCCATCAAGATCGGATCGAAAAAGAACTTCTGCAAATGCGATTGCGCGGGGAAGAGTTTATCGACGACAACATGCGTTTACTTCGTCTACCCCAAATGCTAAAAAGCAAGCAGATCCGAGCGGCGTTCGAGCGTGAGGTAGTTGAAGACACTCCACTACGCATTGAAGCCCACATACAGGAAATTATCGATTGGCTCGTAGAGCGGGAATTGCGTCAGTGGAGGTTGATGGCAGAGCAACTTGGGCGTCGCCAGGAAACCGAAGCTCTGCAAGATGCCGCTCGCGATGCTGTCGGGGGATTCGCCTACAACCGTCGGCAGCTGCTTGATACGATCGGCTATAACGCTGATCAAATCATCAAGAGCTATAACCGCAGGGTGGAAGCCGAGCGGCTGACAACGGCTGTGAAAGAATCGATCGCCCTGGTGGGGCTCATCGAAGTCGGCGCGATCAGCCTTGGCTTGATTTTGAAAGCCGTTCTTACAACCGCAGCCGCTGATGCAACCGGAATCCTGGCTGCAGGGATTCTCGGTGTACTGGGATTAACCATTATTCCATTCCGCCGTGGCCAAGCCAAACGCGAACTTCGTAAAAAAATGTCTGAACTGCAGGACACCCTTCGGAAAGTACTAGCAGAGAGCTTCCAGCGCGAGCTCGAGCGGGCAGTAAACCGTCTTAATGAGGCGCTTGCCCCTTATCGGCGATTCATACGCAGCGAAGAAGAGCGCCTTCAGCTGGCTATAAATGACCTTGAGCAAATCGCCCAAGAGACGAACGCACTCATGCTCGAAATTGATCCTGAGCGCAGCGCAACATCGTGAGCGCGAATGAATGCAATCCTATCGAGTGTAAATCCCCATCAAACTAGCTTCATCCAAAAGGTGCCCCTCCATCCCTGCCTGCACCGCTTCGAGCGTTGCACCTTCCGGTAGATCAAGGAAAGTATCCAGGGCGTAGAGTTTGAAGAAATATCGGTGTGTGCCCGACGGTGGACAAGGTCCACCGTAGTCGCTACGCTCCCAGCTGTTTAAGCCGTGGAGCACACCATTCGGTAGAACTGCTTCTGGTGACATGGATTCAGGTAAACCCTGCAGGTCTCCAGGAAGATTAAACATGACCCAGTGAACCCAGGTGCCCACCGGAGCATCGGGATCATCCATGACAAGGACAAAACTGGCTGTATTTTCTGGATGCCCTTCCCAACCTAATGCAGGGGAGTTATCCCCCCCATCGCATGAAAAACGGATCGGGATGGGTTCACCTTCATTGAAATCGGGGCTGGAAATCGTGAAGGGCTGAGTTTCCTGCTCAACTTGCTGAGCTGGTTCCACTTCACTACCCTCTTCCTGATCCACTTCAGGTTGAGGCTGTTCCTCCACCGCCTCAGGGGGTGAGAGTGCACCCTCTTCAGGTTGTGGATCTTGTACATTCCCGCCACAGGAGATCATCGCTGCGCTGATAATCACGACAATGCATAGCTTGGCTAGAGAATTGAATTGCCAGTAATAAACCCGATCCTTGTGTTTGTGCATGCTCAAGCCTTTCTGCTTTCAGCCTATCCATTCTAAATTCCACCGGTCGATAACCAAATCCAGAAACTTTATCTTTCTGATATTAATAGTCTATAATTATGACTCGACATCGAGCTATTTATCCCAGAAGGTAGCATTGATCTGGCCAATGATCAACTGCATAAAACTTACGGAAATCCTTCAACTCTACGAGGAGAAATAATTGTTCCCTGCCTTTCTTCTAACATTACGTGAAACTCTAGAAGCTGTACTGATTATCGGCATTGTGCTCAGCACCTTACAAGCCACGCATCGAAATCACCAAAAGAGATTCGTTTGGTTAGGCACAATTTCAGGCATTATCTTGAGCTTAGCGGTTGCTGTCCTGCTGAACGTACTCGGTGCCAGGTTAGAAGGTGTGGCTGAAGAAGTGTTCGAAGGCGTGATGATGCTGCTTGCTGCAGCAGTACTAACCTGGATGATCTTCTGGATGCAAACGCAATCTTCTCAACTATCCCAGATACTCAGTGATGAAGTGCGGGCGACAGATCAAGGAGCGAGTGGCCTCCCGCTCCTCTCCTTGGCATTCCTGGCAGTATTCCGTGAAGGATTAGAGCTAAGCTTGTTCCTTACAGCTGCATCATTCACAAGTAGCCAAGCAGGGATCATTGGGGGCTTCCTCAGTGGTGTTGTGCTGGCTCTCGCCTTGGGATGGGCACTCACCACCGGTCTTCTACGCTTGGATATTCGCCGATTTTTCCAGGTAACCAGTATTTTACTGATCCTTGTCGCCGGGGGTCTCATAGCTCATGGTATTCACGAATTCAATGAAGTGGGATGGATTCCGGCCATCATCGAGCATGTCTGGGATCTCAATCCCTGGTTCAATGAGAAATCAATCTTCGGTCAGATGATGACGGCCCTTTTCGGCTACAACGCCAATCCCTCACTGAGTGAGGTGCTTGCCTCGATCACCTACTATAGTGGGCTTGTCATCTTCCTTTACCGTCGCGGGCGAACTTCCAATATCAATACAGCAATTTCTGCATCGGACGATAAAATTTAAAAGAGCTTCACGATCGGACCGCAAGCGGAACGAGATAGACACGGCTCTCCAGATACCCGAATTGTCATTCCTCCCCTCCGAAAACTAGATTCCCCTAAACACACTTCCAACCTCTTGATTCGATTAGCCTAAAGGGACAGAGCATCCGCCCTCTGATTTACCCTCCTGTTTTGTCAATGCAATTGATCAAGTTCCAGGGACTGAAGTGCGGGTTGAACAATGCCCGTTTATCTGTCACGATACTGTCACCTATACCGATTAGGATTTTGCGTAGATCATCACAAATCTATCATGACTAACCCTGCTTTGATCTTGCTTGTAGATGACGAGACTTCGATTTTGGAAGTCGTGCGATACAACTTGGAAAAGTCAAACTTCCAGGTCATCACTGCGCGTGATGGTTTAGAAGCAGTTCGATTAACCCGGTCTGAAAAACCTGATCTGCTCATTCTCGATCTCATGCTTCCTGGAATGGATGGTTTTGAAGTCTGTCGACAAATCCGGAGCCAAAGTGATGTTCCAATTATCATGCTCACCGCCAAAGACGAAGAAGTTGATCGAGTAGTTGGGCTTGAACTTGGTGCGGATGATTATGTAGTCAAACCGTTTAGCACGCGGGAACTGATCGCCCGTGTAAAATCTGTCTTACGTCGATCGAAAGCGAGTATGGATCCAACCAACCAATCGATCCGCGTGCAGCTATTTGAGATTGACCCAGATCGTTTCCTGGCAAGTTGGAATCAGGTAGCGCTGGAACTCTCTACCCTGGAATTTGACCTGCTGTATACCCTCCTGCGACACGCTGGCCGCGTTCTCAGCCGGGAGCAATTACTGGATCAAGTTTGGGGCTATGCATATCCAGGAGAGACTCGTGCGGTGGATACGGCGATTAAACGCCTGCGTCAGAAACTTCGTCAGGTTGATCATCGTGCCGCTGATCAAATTGAGACGGTACGTGGTGTGGGCTATCGAATCAAACCAACCGATTCATAATCCTTACTACGCTGGGACTATAACCAAATGCGACGATTAGCACCTCGCCTCCTGCTCAGTCAAATTGGTATCAGTTTTCTAGTGAGTTTTCTTCTAGGATTCTCCACATTGACACTTGCCCGGGCATACTTCATCGATTCGCTTGAATCCGCCCTAGATGTCCAGGCCATGCTCATTAGTGAAGCCCTTTTTTCAGGGGATACGAGCATCGAACTTCCTCGCTTCGAAAACACTGAATTCAATACCTTGCAACAAGAGATTGGTAATTTGGCGGTTGAAATCGAAGGTCTTAGCCCTGAACAATTAAGCGATGCTTCCACGCTTCAAAGCCAACCTCAACGCATTCAGGCGATCGAGTCAATCGATCTGGCTGTTAAATTCGTGAACAGTGCTGGAGAAACAATCATCCAATCCTCTCAGGCTGATCTCCCTGAGAAGTTCGGTGGCAATAGTTCTAGTGCCTCTAACGAAAGTGGATTTTCAAAAGCTGTTGTGCAGAGTTCCATTCAACGTGATTGGTTGGTTAAGTCCTATCCCGTCCTGGATCAAGACAGCTACCAGGGCATACTAACCTTAGGACAACCATTGGAAGCTTTGCAAGCCATCCTGGTTGACCTTGGTTGGCGCATTGCAGCAGCAGGATTGGTTGCAGTGGGTATCGCCTCCATTATTTCCATATTTACGGCACGCGGACTCCTCGCTCCGATCACGGCTCTTATGCAAGCCAGCCAATCCATAACGCAGGGACGATTCGACGAACCTCTACCCCTCGATCGAGGCGATGAGTTGGGCGAATTGAGCCGTACTTTTGAGGAGATGCGCAGTAAATTATCTGCGCTCGAAACGCTTCGATCCCAATTCATTAGCGATGTATCCCATGAGCTACGTACGCCTTTAACTGCAATAAAAGGTCTAGCCGAGACGCTACAGGACGGGGCCGTCGAGGATCCGAAAGTGCGTGATCGATTCCTGGCATCGATTGAGCAAGAGACCGACCGCTTGATCCGGATGACACAGGATTTACTTACACTGACCCGTGTCGATGCAAAGGACCTGAGCCTCAATTTCAGTCCTCAAGATCTGCTCGACATCCTCGAAGAGACCCTGATCACACTCAAAGCGGGTATTGAGGCAAAAGAGATACGGATCAATTTTGAGAAACCACTAGAAAAAGTACCGATTGCTGCCGATAAGGATCGCTTGATCCAGATTCTCTTCAATCTCCTCGATAACGCCATCCAGCACTCCCCACAGAAGGGTGAGCTTGACATCTCAATCAAGTGCGGTCCAATCAGACTACCTGAGATCATGGCTGAGCTCCACCTACCTCTCCCAGTAGGTGGTCTCCGTCCAGCGCCACAGTCGCTTGATCGGGAGCGAGTTTGGGGGATCTTGCGAATACAGGATTACGGGCCCGGTATTGATCCGCCAGACCTGCCCCACATTTTTGACCGCTTCTACCGAGCCGATATTGCCCGTGTCCGCTCCAAAGGGGGTGCTGGCTTAGGCCTTTCGATCGCTCAAGCCCTCGTAAAGGCTCATGATGCATTTCTTTGGATTCACAGCCCCATATCGTCCGCTCCTGATCAGCACCACCAAGGCACCCTGGCCATCTTGATGTTCCCCCTAACCCCCGCCTCCTAGAAAAAACCAAACAGGTCATCGCATCTCATCAGCCTTTCCCAATTTATTCAGTCACAAAAATCTTGCCTGCGCGTCACAATCCTGCCACTTAAATTCTGGAGGATTCATGCGGCAACGTATTCACTACGCAAAAGTGAAGCCTAATTTTTGATGAAGGAGACAACCATGAAACACAAGGAAGGCTTTATAACCGCAATCCTCGTCCTCGGAATTGCTTTCAACATCATGCCAAGACTTGAAAAAACAGACAATGAGACTGGCTCGATAAGCGTCTCTGGGGAGGCGGTTGTGAAGGTTGTTCCCGACGAAGTGATGCTCACTCTGGGGGTAGAAACCTGGCATCGCGAGTTGAGCGTCGCCAAGCGACGTAACGACGAACGAGTTTCTGAAGTGATCAAATTGGCCAGACGATATGGCATAGAACAACGTCAGATCCAGACTGACTATATCAATATTGAACCCCGCTATGAGCTGCCGTATGAGCGAACCAGCATTGATGGTTACTTTGTTCGGAAGACTATTGTGCTCACCTTACATGAGCTGGATAAATTTGATTCCTTCCTCAGTGCTGTTACCGAAGCCGGGGTGACGCATGTGCATGGTATCCAGTTCCGGACTACTGAGCTGAGAAAGTATCGCGACCAGGCAAGAGCACTTGCGCTCCAGGCAGCAAAAGAGAAAGCCATCGATATGGCAACTGTGCTGAATTCACGAATCGGTTTTCCACAATCAGTTCATGAAGACCAGGTAGGATGGTATTCATGGTATGGCTATGGATGGTGGGGTTCGCAGTATGGATTCGCCACACAGAATGTTGTTCAAACGATCGAAGGCCCTCCCATGGAGATTGACAGCACACTCGCCCCTGGACAAATCTCCGTCAGCGCCAGGGTTTCAGTCACTTTTGATCTGATCCCATGAGCACACTCGTGTCGATGCGATTTCACTCAGTTGTGTTCTCTCACGCCAATCCATGCATTTTTACACGAGCTAAGGGCATATGTTGCCTGACCATGACCTCTGATTCAAGCCACGGTAGATCAGGCATTTGGTCAGAGAATACCAAGGCTCGGGAGTGGATCACTGCTGGCGAGAATACTCGTCCTCGGCGCAGGGGAAATGGGAACTGCGCTTTGTATCCCTCCTTCAGAAAAAAGACATAACGTCGAGCGAATCGAGACGCATCTTGATACGGACATTATTGAAGCACTGCATCAATCGAGACGTCATCCCCGCTTGCCAGCCGCTGTTCCAACCGGGGTCAAGTCCCTAGGCATAGATTGGGCGGCAGACGCGCTGGGAGCCTGTTTACCCGCTGACATCCCCGTAGTTTTCCTGACTAAGGGTCATAATGCAAATAATGGCGACCTGTCGACTTTGCCTGATCACTTGCAACGATCCCTCCCTTCCCAGCATAAGGAATCTATTCCTGTGGCGGCAATTGTAGGTCCTTCGATAGCCAGAGAGGTGAACTTGAGCATGCCAACAACGGTTGTGCTTGTAGGCTCTGATCGTGGATGGATCTAGAGTCTCACCGTTTGGCTTATGGGATCTCGATTCCCCTGTCCGACTTTCTTCCAATGAAGGCAGTTGATCCCTCAATCTATAACCAACGCTGTGGAGGTTCGTGCAAAACAGTCCTTACGAGCTCAGGACGAAAAGACGTTGCACCGATATCAATCCGGGCTTGACAGTATGTTCGGGATTATCCTTCCGCCGATAGCACGCTAACACCATTCCAAAAGGCAACATGGTCCTTGATTGCATCAGCCATGCGACTCGGGTCAGGATAGTACCAGGCGGCTGCCCGGTTGATATTCTCACCAACAACGACGGCATAGTAGCTCGCCACGCCTTTCCAGGAACACACCGTATGGCGTTCACTCTCCTGGAAGAACTCTTTATTCAAGCTGTAGGTAGGGAAATCGTGGTTCCCTTCCAATTGCACCGTCTGGGCACTTTCTGCCAGCACTTGACCGTTCCAGATTGCTTTTACGCTCAAGGTCTTCGTTCTCCCTGGTTCCATTCGCTGTCCTGGAAATCTTTCCGCACGCAGCATAATGGACCAACTGTGACACCTGATTCTTAGATGCCTCGATCTTTCGTGTTGGGAGGAACCCAAACATTCAAGTCATTTGAAGATCCCATTGGTGGATGATAAACTTCGAGGCCTGGGTTCTACCCTGAAATGGAATTCAACCATGACGATCATCCCACGCATAAGAACTGTGAACGCCCTTCCAGCCACGCATGAAGGCCGCCAAATGGTGCTACTTCAGGATCCATTGGGGATCGCGAAAAAATCTGTTCTCATACCCGCTGAAATCACCCCCTTATTGATGCTCTGTGATGGAACGCGCAGGTTAGAGCAAATCCATTCAGACATGTTTTCCATCTACGGATTTGATGTTCACATCGAGGATATCCGCGCTTGGCTAAATCTTTTCGAAGAAGCAGCCCTACTCGAAAGTGAGACCTTTCATTTGCTAAAACAGCGCGCAGTGGAAGACTATCGAGCAAGCGAATCACGTCAGATGACATTGGCCGACGATATTTACCCGGCGAAGCAAGATGATCTTCGACAGGTTCTAGAGCCGTACCTGCAGAACACATCACAAGATCCAGCCCCAGAGCAAGTCTCCGGTCTAATCTGCCCCCACATTGATTACTTTCGAGGTTGGCGAGTCTATGCCGAAGTAATGGCACAAGCCTGCGCTTCGATACAGGAAGCCGAACTCATTATCGTCCTGGGAACAGATCACTTCGACGATGGAAACCCATTGAGCCTGACCCTTCAAGATTATCAGACTCCCTATGGCTTGCTTCAGACGCCGGAGTACATGGTCCGAAAAATCGCAGATTCCCTCGAAGATATCGATGTGTTTGAGGGTGAATTACGCCATCGTTATGAGCACTCAATCGAACTCGCTCTTGTATGGTTGCATCATATGAGAGGTGGAACTCCCTGCGAGGTCTTACCTGTGCTCTGCGGAGGTCATGAACTCCTGTTTGAGGAAAATCAGGAAAAAGAACTCGCCTGGGTTCAAACCTTCATTAATTCGATGAAAGACTTCATGCGGGAGAAAAAAACGATCATCATCGCGGCTGCGGATCTTGCGCATGTCGGCCTGGCATTTGGGGGGGATGCTATTCCCCTCGACCAACGCTCCAAGGTCGCCCTGGTTGACGAACAATTGTTGCAAAAGGTTAAACGCGGAGACCATAAGGGATTTATCGATGAGATTTTTGGAGTAAACGATCGCTACAATGTATGTGGAACGACTCCGATATACTTACTTCTGAGGCTTCTAGAGCCTACCTCAGCACAGGTCGTTAGCTATGAGCTATGCCCTGCCGATGAAAACGAGACCTCCTGGGTTTCCATTTGTGGTGCTCTTATCCTTTGAGCTGGGGATCCCAACAAACCAGACTTCCACGCATCGCTGATCGCTTCATCACGTGATGAAGAAGCTGCTGATCGAACATTCTTGTCTAAAAAAGAAACGCCCCTCAAAGGTATGAGGGGCTTGTTGATTAAAAATCCCTAACGGTTAGGCACAACCCAAACGCCAGATGAAACCATCCTTAAGGATGAATTCTTCCGCCTCCTTGGGCCCCCAGGTACCTGGGTTATAGGTGAAGACTGCAGGTGCGCTGGGACCATCCCAGCCCTCTTGAATCGGATCGATGATCTGCCAGGCAGCCTCAATCTCATCACTGCGGGTGAATAGGGAGGCGTCTCCGCTCAAGGCATCTAAAAGCAAACGCTCGTATGCATCCGGGAGAGGCGCATCACCGAAAGAATCGGCATATTTAAACTCCATATCGACCGAGCGGGTCTCACGTACCGAATCAGGAACTTTCGTTTCAAAGCGCAGATGTATGCCTTCATCTGGTTGGATACAAAGGGATAGGAAATTTGGTGTCAGGTGGTAGTCCTCAGGCATTGGGAACATCACATGCGGTGGTTCTTTGAATTCAATCACAATCTCGCTCACCTTTGAGCTAAGCGCTTTACCAGAGCGGAGGTAAAAGGGAACACCCTGCCAACGCCAATTATCGATGTTCAATTTCAATGCAGTATATGTGGGGGTCTCTGACCCAGTGGCAACGCCCTCTGTTTCACAGTAGCCCTCATACTGTGCTCTAAGCGTATCTTCCGGCTTAACTGGTCGAATCGCTTTCAAAACTTTCACCTTTTCATTCCGAATCGCATCAGCATTAAAATCTGCCGGGGGTTCCATTGCCACGAGGGCCAGCAGCTGGAGGAGGTGATTCTGGAACATGTCGCGCAACACCCCCGCTTCGTCATAGTAGCCTCCCCGGTGCCCGACATCGACCTTCTCCGCTACGGTAATCTTTACATGGCTGATCGTGTTGCGATTCCATATCGGTTCGAAGATGGTGTTAAGGAAGCGGAAATAAAGGATATTCTGCGCCGTTTCCTTCCCCAGGTAGTGGTCTATCCGAAAGATCTGATGCTCTTCAAAGACTTTGTGCAGAGTTTGATTGAGTTCGCTGGCAGAGTTGAGATCATGACCAAATGGTTTCTCAACAACGATGCGACACCAGGAATCAGAAGCGTTTTCCATGCCAGCACTACCCAGAGCCTCGATCGTGACGGGGAATAAGCTAGGCGAGGTAGCCAGATAGAAAAGGCGGTTCGCAGGACCAGCTTCAAGCTCCTTCAAAAATGTGTTCAATGCTTTATAAGATTCTTGATCGTGGGCATCTCCGGAAAGGTACCAGATGCGCTGTGAGAATTCAGACCATTCGTCCGGTGGACACTCGATACCTGCCAATTCAGACATGCTAGACCGCAGTTGCTCTCTGAACTCTTCATGGCTCATGGGGCGCCTTGACATACCTACGATCTGGATATCATCCTTGATACGCCCTTTGCGATAGTTATTGAAGAGTGCCGGGATTAACTTGCGGCCTGTGAGATCACCGGACGCTCCAAAGATAATCACGCTCGTCTTCGATTTTTTGTCTGTCACACCCATCCCAACCTTCTCGGGGTTGCTTCGCGTAGTTGAGAAGATTTATTCATGCTTTACAGCATGTCCCCCGAATTGATTCCGCATTGCAGCTAGAATCTTAGCAGCGTAGCTTTCATCCTGCCTGCTCACAAATCGCATCAACAATGAAAGCGTCATGATCGGCGCAGGGATGTCGAGGTCAATCGCTTCGGCTACTGTCCAACGGCCTTCCCCGCTATCAGCCACCCAACCCTGGATACCCCCCAGGTCTGGCCCCTCCTTCAGAGCTTCAGCCGTGAGATCTAAGAGCCACGATCGCACAACACTTCCATAGCGCCAAATTTCCGCAATTTGATGCAAATCCAGCTCGAATTCTTCCTTGGCGCGCAACACCTCAAAACCTTCGGCATAAGCCTGCATCATCCCATACTCGATGCCATTATGAATCATCTTTACAAAATGCCCAGATCCGCTCGGACCCACATGACCCCAACCTTGATCACTCGCAGGAGCGAGCGTTTCGAAAATTGGTATCAAGCGATTGATGGCAGTGGGATCACCCCCTACCATCATGCTATATCCTTCGCTCAATCCCCACACTCCTCCACTGGTTCCAACGTCGACGAAGAAGATCCCTTTCTCCGCTAATCGTGTTGCCCGTTCGATGCTCTCCTTGTAATTACTATTTCCCCCGTCGATGATCATGTCGTCCGGATCGAGCAACTTTTCGAGCTCACGAACCACACCATCGGTTGGCGCCCCTGCCGGCACCATGATCCAGATTACCCTTGGCGCTTCCAGCTGTGCAAACATATCTTCAAGGTTGGCCGCCGCAACCGCACCCTCTGCCGCTGCTTGTTCAACAGGGTCTGCGTTTCTATCAAAAACGACAACCTCATGACCGTCCCTGAGCAATCGGGTGGTCATATTTCCCCCCATCTTTCCGAGTCCTACCATGCCAATCTTCATAAACGGCTCCTCTTATAAATCCTCACGCACTTGTATTTTCAACCCATCTGCCCCGGCAATGATGAGCTCATCCGTCAATCCTAAGAATAAGCCATGCTCCATGATCCCAGCCCGGCTCTCCAATGATCTTGCGAGTTCAGCCGGATCCTCGATCGCACCAAAATCACAATCGATGATGTAATTTCCCCCGTCGGTGAGGAAGGCATCTCCGTCACCACCTTCCCGTCGCTCAACCCGCGCGCCCAGGCTCTCAAGGAAGCGCACCTGGCTCCCCCACCCAAATGGGACCACTTCTACCGGCAGTCTGAACAAAGTACCCAGACATGGGCTTAATTTTTCCGTATCAACAACAATGACGAGACGATTGCTCGCCTGGGCGACAATTTTTTCCCGCAGCAGCGCCCCACCCCCTCCCTTTATCAGGTTGAGCTGTGGGTCGACCTCATCTGCGCCATCAATCGTAAGGTCAATGCGGGGGTGATCTTCGAGCGTGGTCAACGGGATCCCTGCGGAAGAGGCTGCGTCAGCGATTGAATCAGCCGTAGGAATACCCAACACGTTCGTGAGTTCCCCGGATTTAAGTCTTGCTCCTATCGCATTGAGCGCGTGAATGGCTGTACTGCCAAAACCAAGTCCAACGACCATCCCTGATTGGACTTGCAATGCTGCGGATTCACCAGCCAATCGTTTGAATTGATCTCTTTGTTCGGACATCAAGACTCCCTCAAGAGCGAAGCTCATCCATTTTCGCACGAACGACGGACAAGACCCGATCGTGTTGTTGCACGATCCATTCATCCTCTAGCAGGTTAAGTGCGGGAATACTTTCTTTCGTAAACGGCGTGGTGACCGCAATACAGTGCATTCCCGCCGCCAGGGCAGCCCTCACACCAGAGGGGGAGTCTTCTAAAACTAGACATCTCGATGGAACAACATCAAGTGCCTGCGCTGCAAGCAGGTAGATCTCTGGGTCAGGCTTCCCTCGTTTGACATCATCGCGAGTGGCGATGAAATCAAATGCATCGACAAGATCAAGAACTTCCAATACACGTGTGGCCTGAGGACAACGCGACATGGTTGCAAGACCAGTCTTGCAAGCTTCGACGCGTGCCTGCTCAAGCACTTGAAGGTTGAAAGGCCATTGATTATCAAGAATGATGTCCGGGTCAGCGAGCATGCCCTCATAATGCTGTAAGCGCACTTGAATAAATGCCTGCCAAGGCGTTTTTACACCGAAGTCGCTCATACACGCTCGCGCCTGAGCCTCCAAGGCGAATTGTTCTACCAAGGATTGTGCAACCTGTTTGCGAGGCAGTCCGACGACATTTTTATAAGCTTCAATAACCTGCGCCTCACTCACCTTATCGGAACAAAGATCTTGCACTGCACGAGCATAAGAGATGGCTTTTAACTTTTCTGTCTGGACAAGTGTGCCATCCAGGTCAAAGATCATTGCTCTAATCGTCAACAGATGTAACTCCCTTGTCGATACAAGGTCCAGATCGAACAAGACAGAGGACCGAGATGCCCAGCCTCAGCCTAAACCAAAAACGGGGATCAGCGCTCCATGAATTGCAGCAGCTTCATCACTGACCAGAAAACGGATTACTTTCGAGAGATCATCGGGATTCACCCAATTATCAAAGTTAGCATTCGGTAACAATTCTCGATTGGAAGGCGTATCAATCGTTCCTGGTATGATCGCATTAACATTTATCCCCGAACGTTTCAGCTCTGCTGCCATACTTTCTGTTATCCGCATAACAGCACTTTTCGAGGCAGCATAAGCTGCACTATTCTTTGATCCTTTGACGCCAGGACGAGCTGCAATATTGATCACCTTACCATTGGATTGCTCTAACATCTGAGGGATAACGGCCCGACAGACATTCAATACGGTCCTAGCATTCAGGTTCATCATAAAATCCCAGGTTTGATCTGTGATTTCATGTGTGAGCTCTCCGGCTCGGTAACCTCCAGCAGCATTGACCAGGATATCAACTTGACCGAATTCTTTGACAATGCTCTTTACGGCTTGCGATACGCTAGCTCCATCGGTCAGATCAATGGATTGAATAAACAAATGATCGGCGGAGTCAACCCATTGGGGAAAGACTTTATCAAGCCGATCTGCGGCACGATCGATCAATGCCAAACGGGCGCCGGCTTCAGCAAGTTGTAATGCAACCGCTTGACCAAGGTTTCCAGCAGCACCTGTCACGATCGCCACTTTTTCCTTTAGACTATAGTTCACAAAAATCTCCCGTTAAATGAATACCAGAATCTTATCTAGCCCTATTCGGGCTACTGTTCCCTTGACCACATGAGAGCATGCGTTCATACATTAACCAAGCGGCAGAATGGAGTCTGGTTGATTATAACAAAGCGTTAAACCGTTTCAATTACGCTCGCCCCAGCATTGAGCCGTCTCGTCATTGCAGATAGAAGATCAGCTTTGGTTTCTCAAAGTTTCTTAGGAAAGGCCCTTCTCGATCCAGCATTCAAGCTTTGTTCCTGGTGGCTATGCGAAGTGACCATTGACGCACCATCCTTTTTTTGACATCTTATTCATGCATCCCTTGCAAAGAGAGGAAGGATTGTCGGGATGAATACCCTTTCCAAGCCGTTACCCGTGCCCAGAATCAGTGGCGACGTATCCGTGGAACACGCTATTCATGTTCGTCAGTCGATCCGTTCCTACCAGGATCATCCCCTCGAGGAGAAGGACCTTGGACAGTTGCTCTGGGCAGCACAAGGTATCCGCAATGCCCAAGGCTACCGCAACGTACCCTCCGCCGGTGCACTCTACCCCCTTGAACTATATACTGTCAGTGCAGTGGCGATTTCCCATTATCTACCTGCCGATCACTCGCTCATCAACATTATGGAGGGCGATTTCAGGCTCGAGCTTGCCCGCGCCGCCTTGGAGCAGGAGTTTATCGCCCAGGCACCGGTCACAATCGTTTTTACAGCTGTTCCTGCGAGAACTGAAGTCAGATATGGGAAGGACCGATCACCCCGCTACATTGACCTCGAAATTGGCCATGCTGCACAAAACTTGATGCTTCAAGCTGCTGCTCTCGAGCTTGGCTCGGTTGCCGTCGGAGCCTTCCATGATGAGGAAGTCGCTACCCTCCTGGCATTGCCGAAAGATACCATCCCGATATACCTTGTCCCTGTGGGCTATCCTGCGTTATCCTCTTGAACGCCTATTTGCACATATTCGCTCAAACCAGGGAATGTCATGCCCTTAACCAACCCACTCTGAACAATTGGTTTGCAGAGGAGAATTCACCCCAGCAATGACAAAGCTCACTCATGTAATCAAGCGTAGTCACGCTATCGTTCCGTTCAAACGAGAGCGGATCGTTAATGCAATTTACCGAGCCGCTGTTGCCGTAGGCGGACGTGATAAAGGACGAGCGGAATTTTTAGCGGATGAGGTCATCAAGTATCTCGAAGAAGAACTCCCAGCGGGACATACCCCGACGATTGAAGAAATCCAGGATGCCGTTGAAAAAACGTTGATTGAACATGGTCACGCAAAGGTCTCAAAAGCCTACATCCTTTATCGCAATGAGCAGCTGCTGAAGGGTAAGCAGGAGGCGCGCGAAGCCGCTGAATCTACAGGGAATATTCCCTGGCGAAAAATATATTACGTCCTGGATTGGGCGATTGAACATCACCTGCATACGATTGAAAGCCTGAATGCGCGCATCCGCGCCGGAGAATTTCCACAGATCGTGCACGAATCCGAATCTGCCTATGAGGATAATGTAACCGCCGGAGCTGATTGGATTGAAGAACGCCATAAAGATATTCGTGTGGTAATTGTCAGCGGGCCCTCCTCTTCTGGGAAAACGACGACAACCATCAAGCTTGAACAACGCCTGATCAAACGCGGGTTAAACTTCCGTGCCCTCAATATCGATAATTACTTTTATGATTTGGAATTGCACCCCAAAGATGAATTTGGTGACTATGATTTCGAGACGCCTCAGGCATTGGACTTAGAGCTGATCGACCAACACTTGAAAGCACTCCTGGAGGGTAAAGAGGTTCTTATCCCGTTCTACGATTTCAAAACCGGGAAGCGCAAACTTGATCAGACTCCAATGAAATTGCAGGACAACGAGATCTTGCTTATCGACAGTCTCCATGGTCTATACCCTGCAATGACAAAGAGTGTCCCGGATGAACGCAAAGCACGTATCTTCTTAGAGCCCCTAATGCAAATGAAACAGCCCAATGGAAAGTACATCCAATGGGCTGACCTACGACTTATTCGCCGCATGCTGCGTGATTCTGTACACCGCGCCTACGACCCGCAGCGGACTTTAGAACATTGGCATTACGTGCGATCAAGTGAAATGAGGCACATCATCCCTCATATCGGCACCACCGATATCATCATCAATAGCGCCATGCCCTACGAGATTGCCATCTACCGTCCCAAACTGCTCGAGTCCTTCATACAATGGGAAGAACTGTATCGAGATGACCCCTTACGGGAGGACGCATATATACGCTCCGCACGAGTACGTCAGATGCTCGAAGCTGTCGAGCCAGTGGAAGATGATTCGTCCATACCAGGGGATTCGGTCTTACGTGAATTTATCGGCGAAAGCACCCTAACCTATTAGGGTCAGCGGGTGGAAAGTGTTCCTGAAAGAAAATGAACGTGCTTATGAATTGAGATCTTCCGGAGTTATCCACAAACAGCCTGCTTTTATGCTTCCCTCGCGTTCGAGTTCACTCTTCGACACCTCATAGGGTCCAAGGCTTATCACATATCGACCGGGCGCTAGCGGGGTGAAATCGATCGAATCCTGTTTTGCGTTTTCAAATTCAGCAAAGAGGTACATTCGATAGTCGCTCACCTGGGTTCGCCCCTGAGCAAAATCGGTCCGCACGTTATAGCTCACACCTTCATCAAGCTCAACCCAATAGAGAAGCTTGCCCGCGGGCAACGTCAGCCTTAAAGGCTGACACTCGCCTCCCGCATACATCTGTAGCGCCTGGAAGGATCGGAATAGGAAGATAATCTTATCCAAGGGTAAGGCGATACCTGCCGGAGGATCCTGATCAACGATTGTGCTGGAGGGAACTTCGGGATCAAGAACATCCTGGAACAAAAAGGTAAAACCAGCTTCCAACACGACCGTTCGTGCGGCTGAGGACGGCATACCGCGGACGTCTGGCACGATGCCGAATCCTTCCGGGATTGGGGTGTTAGATGGCTGTATCGTTGGAGATGGAGGCGGCGTATTTGATGGCACGACTGATGGTGTTTCCTCTGTCGCCTTCGAGTCTAAAGCTGAGATCAAAACAGGGGTTGATGTTGCTGTCGCCGCGAGCAGAGTGGGTGAGGTTAAGGGTGCTTGAGTCGGAGTGGCAGAGACTTGTTGACATCCAACCAGGACCAATATCCACAATAAAAGGAGAACCCGAACTTTCATTCTTCCCTTCCATCAAGGCCGTGATTATTGCCAGAGCATCATGGGTGATGATCGGGCGGGAAGGTTGCCATTTTAATAAGATCTGAAAGTATAGACGCCGGCCTCTATTGGGTTGAGCCCGGCGTCCAGGTCAGGGCCCCAGGCGGTGCAAACCATAAAGCCCTGACTTTCCGGCGATTATTGTAGTGATAATTTCCCTCGTGTCAAATCGGGAAAATGGAAAATTTGTGAAGATTTTTTCATTTGCAAGTTGACAGCTCAAGCTGTAGAACGACTCTCGGATGGGATGAGGGACATCCCCTGAACTCGCTTGCGATTAAACAACATTGCCGGTGCTTGAGCCTTTACACGTGGAAAGAGCAGCGCGCCTAAGGTTGCATCAAATAAGGGGATAAAGGGGTTTTCTCCCTCAAACATCAGTGCGCCAAATTCAAACCTTCCACCCGTCTGAATCTGACCCTGAAGTTCATAGCCATCGATAAGCACTCGCACATAGTGTGGGAATGGCTTGGTGTAACCAGCCCTGACGATATTTGAAGGGCCCAGTCCAGCTCGATTACCTACCAAGATGACAATGATTTCCAACTTCGCCAACCACAATCGCGCAACCTTCTCGCTTTTCTGTTGAACTTCATGTAGCGGACAAAGTTCAACCTGGTTAATTTCAATCGATGATTCAGTCGGCATGTTCATATGGCTAAATAAACCATGCACACCAGGAATGACCTGGCCGGTGATCCAGTGCGTTTGGGTGAATAAGTCAACTTCTATCGGATGTTTCGTAACCATGTCTTCACCCTTATCTTCTTGAGCCTATAATTAATGGTAGTTCTCATCCATTCTAGGCTAGTTCTTGCTCAGGTTCAATCGCAATCCCAGGAAGCGAGGATTATGGAGAAGACAACGCGAAGACAGTCGAGAAGGTTAATGACGCGCAAGGGATTTCCGCCCCACTCAATTTGATTATCCCTGAGAGGATTCGACTTGCCAGAATGATACAATTCAATCCACGGGAGCAATCTGCATGGGCTATCAACCAATCGAGCATTACGGCATGATAGGTGACCTTCACACGGTTGCCCTGGTAGCCAGGAATGGAAGCATCGATTACATGTGCTTTCCAAAACTCGATTCGCCATCCATCTTTTGCCGAATTCTTGATGATGAAAAAGGTGGCCACTTCTCACTTTCACCCATTCATAGTGAATACCGGCTAAAACAACTGTACTTGAGCAATAGTGCCGTTCTTTTTACCCGATTCCTATCTTCCAATGGGGTCTCGGAAATCTCAGATTTTATGCCCGTTAGTGATCAGGATGCCGACCGGGCGCTCATTCGCAGAGTGAAGGTCATTCGCGGACAAATGACCTTTGAGATGGTCTGTGAACCTGCATTCGATTACGGCCGAGCGGAGCACTCACTTCAGGAAACAACGGATGGCGTTATTTTTCGATCCAGTGGCAAAGACGGTACATCACTGCGTTTGCGCTCTCAAGTTCCTCTAGTGCTTAACCAACAAGATCAACACGTTAACGCAAGGTTCACGCTAACCACCGGGGAAACCGCAACCTTCATCCTTGAGGATGCTTCTTCTCCAGAACCATCTCCCTATGAAGACCCGGCGCATGCTGCCAGAAAATTTATAGAGACCGTGAATTATTGGAGGGGATGGCTCAACCAATCGAAGTACCAAGGACGATGGCGAGAAATGGTCAACCGTTCTGCAATGATTCTTAAATTGCTAACTTCAAAAGAATTTGGCTCGATTGCTGCGTCTGCGACATTTGGGTTACCGGAAGAAATAGGTGGCGAACGAAACTGGGACTATCGCTACACCTGGATACGTGATGCTTCCTTTACACTCTATGCATTGAGCCGCCTGGGGTTTACGGGTGAGGCTGCTGAGTTTATTCATTGGATTCAAGAGCGTAGCGCACGACCGGACTCTGATACACCTCTGGAAATCATGTACAGATTAGATGGAAGTAGCATACTGGATGAATTCACACTCGATCACTTTGAAGGCTATATGGGCTCTAAACCGGTTCGCATTGGCAACGCGGCCGCTTCCCAATTGCAGTTAGACATCTACGGTGAATTATTCGATTCAGTCTACTTGTTCGATAAGTACGGCGAACATATTTCGCTTGAATTATGGGAACGATTAAGATCCATCCTCGTTTGGTTGGCTGACCATTGGAACCAAGCTGACGAGGGAATTTGGGAGATTCGCGGTGGGCGTCATCATTTCCTCTATTCGAGGTTGATGTGTTGGGTCGCATTCGATCGGGCGATTCGATTGGCCAGCAAACGTTCATTGCCAGGGCTTATCCCTGAATGGACCAAGATCCGAGATGAAATTTACAGTGAGATCCACTCGAGATTTTGGGATCCGGAGCTTGGCGCCTTTGTTCAACACCTCGATACAAAAGCCCTGGATGCCTCCAGCTTACTAATGCCGCTCGTACGCTTCATTAGCCCAACGGACACGCGCTGGCTCTCCCACTTGAAAGCAATTGAGTCACACCTGGTGTACGACTCGCTGGTCTACCGGTACGATGTCGATACGGCTGCCACTGATGGTCTTCGAGGGGAAGAAGGAACCTTCAGTATTTGCTCCTTCTGGTTTGTAGAATGCCTATCCAGGGCAGGTGATTTGGATCGCGCACGCTTCTACTTCGAAAAAATGCTCGGTTATGCTAACCATGTGGGTCTCTATGCAGAGGAGCTGGGTTTACATGGTGAACACCTGGGAAACTTCCCCCAGGCCTTTACCCACCTGGCCCTTATTAGCGCGGCATTTGACCTTAACCGCCGCCTTGATCGAGCAGGCCACGCAGGTTGAGCCCCCTCCAAAGTATGAACACGCACTGAAGGATATGCTTGACACGCAATCCGATATTGTGGGCGTCATGGAGGTATATAGAGAAATATATCTCCCACCAACGGGTTAAACAACGACACGTTCCGTTCTCAGCCAGGATAATCAAAAAGGTCATCCTTGTAGCAAAACAGCAGCCGTCCCATAGTGGCGGCTGCTGTTTAATGCTACCAAACTCGAATTTAAAATATGCGCAGGGGCACTGGCGTAAACACCAGCACAAATACGACCAATCCAATAATCGCCAGCACCCTGCGCTTTGGATCCAGTGGCGTGACGTCATCACGAGGTGTCGCAAAAGTACGCCCCATGAGAAAGATCAAGATTGCCCAGATATACCAACCCGACCACACAAATCCCATCAAGACCAACAGTACCAGGAGGAAGGGCCTGATACGTATGGCAGCTCGGCCAAATAACACGTAGATTGTATGTCCACCATCCAACTGGCCAGACGGGATCAAGTTGAGTGAAGTCACTAATAAACCCGCCCATCCAGCCCAAGCCATGGGGTGCATGAGGATATCCTTCCCTCCATATGGCATTGGTAGCCCCACAAAGAGATAACGTATCCAGTACAAGATCGGGGAAGTGTCGCCGTAGCTCAAAGGCATGGGCAATAGTTCTCCAGTGATCACATACTTTGAAGCGAGGTAGAGCAGCGAATTACCCTCCAATACCGAGCCGACGGCTACTGAAGGATCAGTTGGTAAAAAGCTTATCTCGGACATGGCTATTCCAACGAGGAGAACCGGGATCGCAACGATGAGTCCCGCTAACGGCCCGGCGATACCAATATCGAGCAACACCCGCCGATTGCGAGGGGGTTCCTTTAATCGGATGAAAGCCCCCATCGTGCCAAAGAGACTAGGGAAGGGTAAGAAATAGGGTAGCGACACCTCCGTACGATGGTAACGTGCAGCAAAATAATGCCCAAATTCATGCGCAGTGAGGATGCTAAGCAGGCTGGCCGTGAAAATAATCCCGTTTTGAATATTACCCATGAGTGCGGAGAGGATTCCCGAGAATGATTCTTCGATCGGGCCCTCGAGCCCGTACTGCGCCCCTGCAAAAAGCATGCTCACAATAGTGAGGATAAAGAGCCCTAGATTTACCCAGGCATTTGAGGGTTGTGCTTGGATCGTACCTGCTAACCCCAGGATGACATGTTGGCCATCCTCTTCTCGTAGTAGGAGAGTCATACCCTCAGCCGTAAAGATCGGATCTAGGCGTTGAAATGCCTCCTCCGACTCCACCAACAATGTACCGCGATACCGAATCGCAAAACCTTGCCTTTCATCCCCGCGGGTTATGTCTTCGATCGTCATTAGTTGGCGTACGATGGTACTGTGGGCATTAGAGCTCAGGTCTTGTAGCTTGTTTTCTTCCATGGATACCTCTATTAAAAATAAGGCGGGAGTGGATGGGAGTCGAACCCACCGCGGGCCGCTGAGCGGTCCGCCAACGGTTTTGAAGACCGGGGAGCCCACCGGGACCCAACCACCCCCGTTCATCGAGAAGGATACCGCGTCGGAATCTTATCGACAAGAGCAGAGGGATAGCACAGGCATGCTTTATGTGTCCAATCACGAGTAGCCGTGGAATCCTGCTACAATCAACGCATTATGTTTGCGTATATGGGGAAACTAACTCGCGCCAAGCCTCTTGCTCACCGTCAGCCTGCGTCCTTCATCCGCAAACAATCGGGCTTAGTGGCACTTTTGCTCCTTAACCTTGCTATCTCCAGTTGTAGGAGTACTTCGAGTTCAAATCAAGCTATTGCGTTTACGGAAACCCTTCCAGCCCGCTCTACGGAACCGACAAAGACGACTCCCCCATCGACACCAACCAGTTCCCCGGCAGAGTCTACTGCAACGCTCTCGCCCATCGCGCCGATCCAGGAGGAGGATCACAGCTTTGGCAACGTGGACGCCGATATTACGCTATTGGTCTACAGCGATTTCCAATGCCCGTATTGTGCAAGCTTTTACCAGGCTTGGAAACAAATTGAGGCACAACACCCAAACGACTTGCGTCTCGTATTCCGCCACTTCCCCTTGCTGGCATTGCATGACAAGGCCGATATTGCCGGCGCTGCTGCCGAAATTGCAGCCAAGAACGATCGATTTTGGGAGATGCACGACGTCCTCTTTGAGCGTCAGGAGGAATGGAAAAGCCAGACACGAGAACAGTTTGTTGTATGGTTGGCTGAACAGGCTAGTTCCATCGGACTCGCTTCGGATCAATTCTTGGAAGACCTTCAATCAGGTGAAGAATTGACCGCAATGGTGAGATCCTACGAGCAAGGAATTCGAGCTGGATTACCAGGCACTCCTTTTATCTTCTTTAATGGCGAATGGTACCGTCTAAACCCCAACGCGGTTAATCTCGAAGCTTCAATTCGACTGGAGCTGCTCAAGCATAGGCAATATTCGGCGCCACCGGAGCTTGATCTCGGACAGGATACGCTTTATTTTGCGCATCTCGAGCTTGATCAGGGCGAGATCATCCTCCAGCTTTTCCCCGATCTCGCCCCTGCCAGCGTTGCTAGCTTCATCTTCCTGGCTCAATCTGGCTGGTATGACAATATCGGTTTCCATCGCGTAGAGTCAGGCTCTTTGGTCGAAAGCGGTGATCCAACCGCAACAGGGCTGGGAGGACCGGGCTATCTATTGCTTGATGAGCTTAGCGATACACTAGGCTTCAATGAGATTGGGATGGTAGCGATGTCCAGTTCCGGTCCAAACACAAACGGGAGTCGCTTCTTCATCAATCTCACACCTTTACCCCATCTAAATGGTGCTCGCACGATCTTTGGTAGGATCATTGAAGGGCTTGAGATCCTGACAGAGTTGGAGCAGAGAGATCCGCTAGAAGATCTATTTCGTCCCTACGACTTCACCATTCGCAGGATAAGGATTGAAGCGCGTTGAACCAAGTCGTCAAGAATGATCCTCGAAATATGCTCCTGCTGGTTGGAAGTATCCTGGCGCTCTTAATCAGCTTCATCGGCGCAACCGGCAGCTTCCTGCTTGGTGTGGTTGGTTTATTTGTAGGTGGATCCGTCTCTGAAAATTCGGCCTGGGTTTTAGCAGGAACATTCGTAGGCTTAGCAATTGTCAGCCTCCCCGCCGGTTGGGTTGCACTCCAAGCTATGCAGGGAAATCAACTCGCCATTCATAAACCATCAAGACGACTGATTCAGTGGGTTGTGCTGCTCTTCCCGGTTGTATTATTGCTTGGCACGCTGGCATTCCAGGGTGACTTTCTACCATCGATACTCGGCCCGCCCTCACACCTACTGGCTGCGCTGTTACCGGTCGTGGCGCTTGTCCTTGTAGTATTACAAAGAGCTCCGCAGATTTCCCAACGGCGTGGCTGGGCTCATTTTATGGCGGGCCTATGGATCTCTCCCATCACCGCCCTCGTGTTGGAGTTGCTTGCAGCAATCCCCATTCTTATCATTATCGTGGCTGCGATCAATACAAGCCTCGGAGAAGATTTTCTCCTCAGGGTTTTTGAAAACCCAGAATTGTTGCCTGAGGAAGGTTTCCTGGAAGTGTTGAATGAAATCTTCAGCCAACCTCTCAACCTTGTTCTCATTCTCGGTTATTTGGGTTTACTCGTGCCACTCCTTGAAGAAATGATTAAGGTGATCGGCATGCTACCGTTATTAAGGCGCCAGATCAGTGAAGCGGAAGGATTCTTAGGGGGAGTACTGGCAGGGGCAGGATATGGGTTATTTGAGGCCCTATACCTGGGACAACCCGGTCCGGGCTGGGCAGCATTGATGCTTGCTCGAAGTGGGGCAACGATGATGCACATGCTCACTGCTGGGCTTACCGGTCTCGGTTTTGCCCGGGCTAAGATTACAGGCAGGTTGTCGCCACTCTTGCTCCACTACGCACTTGCCGTAGGCTTGCATGCAGTTTGGAATTTCGCAGCTGTTTTGATGGGCGTTGGATTCGCAAACGAACTCCTGGAGGAGGTAAGGTTTTCTCCTGCGTTAGGCAACGCCCTCGCCGTCGGAGGCGGAGTGATACTGGTGCTGCTCAGCGCGATCGCCTTCCTCGGCCTGCGTAAATTTCCTGGGAGATCCGAGACTTCCACAGACAATAGAGAGGTAGAATTATCGCTGGATCCCAGGTCTTGATCCAGCCGCCCTGCGCCAAAAGCAGCTTGAAGCCAACGCTTCCAGTCAGGATTTCTCGATCGGCCAATGTGATGGGTCAACTTCTATTAGGCTCGATGCATAGCATTCGTTCGGAACTACGTCCTGGGCTTTGGCGCAAAGGGAGAAAGAAAGGATCACCCGGCCTCTCGATCCAACCTTGCGGTAAAACGCAGGTAGACCTACACACATGCTAGCCAAGATATCCTGCTTGACTCGGCTTAACCGCTATGCTAAAGTACCGCGTCCTTGCTCTAATCTGCGTTTCTTTTTTCGGAGCCAACTTTGACGAAATCAAGAACAGATCAAATGGTGGATCGTTTACGCGATTTACAAGCTTCCTCTCCTGATGTGGAAGCTTCTGCGGTTGTGAGCGTTGACGGTCTGACAATGGCGTCTGCTCTGCCACGAAGCGTGGAAGAAGATCGGGTCGCGGCAATGTCTGCAGCGATGTTATCTCTGGGAGAGCGAATCGCCACAGAATTGGGACGTGGAAATCTAGATCAAGTCTATATACGCGGCAAGAACGGATTTGTCATTCTTATGGCGGTGGGGACGGAAGCGGTATTGACGGTTCTGGCGCGCCAGGAGGCCAAACTTGGTTTGCTATTCCTCGATATGCGTCGAACGACTGAGGATCTAGTCCAACTCCTTTAATGGATAAGCAATCAGACCTAATGGCATTAAGTGGTTTTACTCTCCCCAATCATTTCGTCGCTGTTTTGCTCCGAGCTCTAGATGAGTTAATGGGCACGAATGGCCTAAAAGCCTTACTCAACGCGGCAGGACAATCTGAATGGATAAACGACCCTCCACCTGACAATGACCAGAGAGGAGTCGATTTCGCACACCTTTCAAATTTGATGCAAGCTCTCGTCGACCTCTATGGTGAAAAGGGCGCACAAAGCCTCATGCGTCCTGCAAACAGCAAAGTATTCGAGCAACTTTGGGCAAACAATCCACATTTCGATCTTACCCAGCATGAAGAATTCCTCAAACTCGACGCAATCGAGAAAATTCAAACGGGCATGGATGCCTTCGCTTCCGTGCTTAGTGAGACAAGTGACCTGGCATCACATTCAGCGCGACATGATGCAAGTATCAGCTTTACGCTCGAAAAATGTCCTTACTGCTGGGGGGTAGAGAGTGAGAGCGCCCGCTGCTCTGCTTTTATCGGTCTGCTCGAGAGTGCAGCAAAGAAGTTCGCCCCTGATTCATCTATCATGATCGTTGAATCTTCATGCGGATGTGGAGGGAGCAATAACTGCGTTTTTGAGATAAAGCTGATATCCTAAGCAACTCGAATAACCATTGAGCAGGCCCATCATCCACTTGTTGAAATTCATCCGCTATTCTCAAACAATCTAGTGTAGACTCATTCTGATGCTCAACCCACTTCCCCACGATTCCTCCTGGCCTCAGTCGAGCAAAAGGTCCTTATGAACTCTCTCACCATCGTCATCCCTACCTATAACGAAGCAGATAATCTTCCCTTGCTCACATCGGAGCTCTGGTCTTTGGGTATACCGAACCTTAACATTATCGTCGTCGACGATGGTTCACCTGATGGGACCGGCGAAATCGCCGAGCAGATTGCTCTCGCGCATCCCGGTCTGCTCAAAGTGATCCACAGGGAAGGCAAGCTAGGCATTGGATCTGCATATATCACTGGATTTCAGATGGCCTTGCAGGGTGGAAGTAAAGCTATCGGGCAGATGGATGCAGATTTCTCTCACGCACCCTCATACATCCCGAAACTACTGGAGAATCTCGATCAGTATGACGCCGTTTTTGGTTCCCGTTATGTTGAGGGGGGGCGGCTAGATGAAAATTGGGGTATAGGTCGCGTATTACTTTCCTGGTTTGGGAATTATTATGCTCGAACGATACTAAACCTCGACATTCTGGATGTTACCGGAGGTTTCCGGATTTGGCGTAGAGAAACGCTCGCCGGTATGCCGCTGAACAAGATCAGATCCAACGGCTACGTATTCCAGGTAGAGATGGCTTACGTCTCGAGTAAGTTGGGTTTTAGGGCATGTGAAATACCGATCTATTTTGAAGATCGTAGAATCGGCCAATCCAAGATGTCATTTAGGATTGCTGTCGAAGCCGTATTTAGAGTATGGCAAGTCTTATGGATGCATCGATCCCTGCACCCTTAAGCTCACAATCGTTTAATCCCTTTTCCCTTTGCTTCTGAGGGCTCCCACGTAAACTTCGCAAATTCGTTTCCACTCATCCAGAGTTAATTCCTGCGCCCGCTGAGACGGTGATACCTTCGCCGCCAGCATTATCTCCTCAACGTCGGATGTTGAGATTTGGAGGCCAGCAGCGATTGCATTCCTGAGTTTTTTGCGCTTTTGACTGAATCCGGCCTTGGCGATACGAAAAAACAAATCAATGTCACCAACAGGCACTTTTGGCTCTGGATGCATATCGATTCTCAATATACACGAATCGACTGCCGGTGAGGGGAAAAAAGCGCTTGGTGGAATTTGTGATCGAAGCAAAGGCTTTCCAAAGATCTGTACACTTAAGGCAAGCAAGCTGAGGTCGCCAGGCTGGGCGATGATCCGTTCTGCAACTTCCTTTTGTATGGTCAGTATGACCCTGTTGGCCGGATAGGGTGCTTCAACGAGCTTTCTTATTAAAGCGGAGGTGATCTGGTAGGGAATGTTGGCTACAACAATATAATCAGGAGGAGCGACGATATCCTTCAGTTCAAGCTGGAGAATATCTCCCTGGATAACACGCACGTTAGCGTACGGCTTGAGAAGATCGTGAAGGATCGGGATAAAGCGCTGATCATATTCAATCGCAATGATCTTATGATCACGACGTGCTAGCTCTCGGGTTAATGCCCCTAGCCCGGCACCAATTTCCAGGATCTGTTCCTTATCACCGAGATCGGCGGCTTTAAGGATCTGGTCCAACGCAGCCTGGCTTACTAGGAAGTTCTGTCCCAGCTTCTTCTTTGGCCTGATACCGTACGATTTGAGGAGTGACTGGGCTTTAAGCGGGTCCTGCATGAAACAATAATCCTGATGCTATTGCGATGAGCAATTCAGTAGATTCCAAGATTAGGTCAACTATTGCGAACATTGCTCATGGGGGATTCTTTCTTCATAGCTTAATTGCTCGATAAGTATTTCTCTCGGTTTGCACCTCGGGCGATCTTGCCGCTGCTTGTTTTGATAAGCCACTCCCGTTCAACCACTTCAACCTTTTTTACCGTTACATCCGAGTTCTGGGCGATGCTGTCTCTGATCCTGCGAGCAAGATCTGCTTTCTCATCGGGTTGGCTAAGATCTGACTCAGCAACAAGTATGATATCCTCCGTGCCGATCTCCTCGTTGAAAACGCCAAAGGCGACAATACGTCCTGGGTGGGCTCCATGAATAGCATTCGCAATTTCTTCTAGATCCTGGGGGTGGATGTTCTTGCCTCCAACGATAATAAGCTCTTTTTGGCGACCGGTAACAAAAAGCTCACCCTCTGCCATGTAGCCTAAATCTCCTGTACGATACCAACCATCAACGAAAGCTTGCTCCGTAAGGTCAGGTCGATTGAAGTAGCCCTCCAATAAGCAAGCTCCTCTGATTGCAATCTCTCCGATATGGCGATCAGGCAAGTCCCTCGATCGGGGGTCTATGATCCGGACTTGTGTATTGGCAATCGCCCGCCCTGCAGAAACCATCTTCACCTTGGCTGCTGCTTCTGGGTTCTTCAGCGCTACACCATCCTTCTGCAGTGCTTGCCGGTCAATCTCTTCGACATTTACAGGTTCTTCGATCCCTCCCTGGGTGACGGCGAATACGTTCTCGGCCATCGCATAACATGTTGCCAGCGCTTCTCTGCGCAAACCAAATTCTTGAAATCTTTCATAGAACATCAAATGACTTTCATGACGCATGGGTTCAGAGCAATTAATAACCGCCCTCCAACTCGATAGATCGACATTCTCAAGGTCACGATCGCGAATTTTCTTGGCACTAAAGTTATAAGCAAAGTTGGGAAGCCAGCTAATCGTGCCCTTATACTGCGTAACGGAATGAAGCAACCGATGAGGAGCACGAACCCAGTCAAAGGGCGACATAAGCACAAGTTTGGCCCGGATCAATAGCGGCATGATGAATCCAGCAATCAAGCCCATATCATGGTAGAGCGGTAGCCAACTTACAACAACATCTTCGCTATCCATCTGAATGGCTCTGGCATAGGCTTCGATTTGCTGAAGAACGGCTTGGTTAGATAGGGCGACTCCTTTCTGCAAACCTGTCGTGCCCGAGGAATGCTGCAGAAGAACGACATCAGATGGCTTGCTTTGAGCGCCTGAGAGCCGATCCCATTCCCAGGCTTCGGCTGCATTTACTTCGTTGAAGAGGATTACTGCTCGAATTGAATCGCCTTCGAAACGCGCTTGTTGAACTTGCTCTTGAAACTCCGGATAGGTGACGATGGCTGCCGGTTTTGTGATTTCAATCAGTGATTTTAACGACCTGCTGTAGCGATCAGGAGAAAGCTTTTCAGTAAGGAATGGCATGATGGAGGGTATCGCTCCATGCATAATTGCGCCAATAAAACTCTCGATAAGGGCTTGGCCATGTTGTAACAGCAGGATAACCGGTTCACCCGGCTTAATCCCTTCTTGGGAAAACTGCAGGGCATATGCGGCGGCACGATCAAGCAATTCTTTATAGGAGATGCTCTTATCGGCCTCTTGAGATTGAAGGACAATCGCCACACGTTCGGGACAGATTGTATAACTCTCCCGGAGGAGGTTATGCACTGTCTCCATCAGGCTGTCTGCCTCACCTGGATCAAAGCAACCAGTTCGCCTATGCTATCGAAGACATCAGCCGTCAACTCGGCGTCGTCGATACGCACATTAAACGTCTCTTCAATGAATAAGGCCAGATCAACTAAATTAAAGGAATCGATGAGCCCGCTTGAGATGATTGCTTCGTCATTTGCTATCAAGCGTTGCGGATCTTTCAATATTTCTGTTGCAATATAGCTTGCGATTTGATCATGCATACCAATACTAAACTCCATGAAATTTACATTTTGATAGGCTTGCCCACGACTAAACTATTCAGCTGCCTTAACTGCTGTGCGCACAGCATGTAGCATTTGGAGAGCCGTAAGGTTTCGCCAGGGCCAGGCTGATTCCATCACCAATGGATCATTAAATTCGTTTGGGGCAAATGTAAGATGAAACTCATCCTCCATCAAACCATGATTCGGAAGAGGTTGAACGGCGAGCCAAAAGTTCCAGAGAGGGATCTGATACTCATTGGCCAAGCCGGCCAGGATGGTGTTGATGTGATGGTCTCCCTCTAAATTGTCGGCTTTTGTTGCCAGGATCGGTAGAACACCATTATCGATCAATGTTTCCAGTATCTGGCGCACGTACTTTTCATAGTTATCAGGATTTCCCGCCCACCACGTTTCCAGGCTTACTATGGCGACACTGGGATTATGGATGCGTAATTCGCATCCAAGCGGATCCTCACCGATTTCGCATACTTCTGGGTCTGCCCACACAGGTGAGACAACTGAAGCAGCATTAAAACCTCTTCGAACCGCTTCACTCTCATGTTTAAACGAGCCCTGATACCATTCGATTGTCTCAGCCAGGTAGGCATTTTCTTCACCAAGCGTGTAGAAACCGGCATGATCAAAAATCGAAACGAACATGGAGGGGACATTTTGACAATCGCCAACCTTAGAAAATGAATTTGGATCATTCCCCATTTTGATCCCTTCTGCATATATCTCCAGAGCTCTTACGCTAATTTCAGGGATGATGGGCAGGTCCATCCAAGCTCCCTCCTCAAGTGGGGGGATAGCTGTTGGAAGGGTTGACTCCGAAACATTTTGATCCATCTCTAGCTCGAGATTGGTTCCCCCTACTGGACGGACCGTATCGCTGCTTTCATCGACAACGGCTTCACCCCCAGAATCAGCCGCCCCCACTACTTCTTCTTGATCCTGAGTGACTATGCTTCCCAATTCTCCCTGGGTTTCTTGCGCCACTTCCGGCGCACAAGCACCCAGAATGAAGATCATGAACAGGAGGATAGGAGACGAAACACGTAGCGGTCGCTTGTTAGCTATTAATAACCCATTAAAACGCTTCATGCGCTTGCATACCTCAAGTATTAATTTACCAGATTGGCCAGTGGTGGGGATGATAACAGCTCTGTTATCACCTGCCCAACCCCATTTAGATCATAATGAATTGCGCTATCTGTAAACACGTCGCCGGGGAGAATATCCCAAAGATTGATGTATGACCAGCCATTCGCAGAAACCTCTCGCTCTAATGCTGAAAGGTAATGATCATACACCCAGATCGGATAATAGAAGTTATAGCGAATATCACTGTTTGCACCGTCACTGATAAAAATCGGTTCATTAATCAGCACCACTGGTGCCGAACTTTGCTCTATTCCTGAGCGCAGCACATCGAAAGCCAAGAGGGAATCGGAGTATTGCTCCGACGATATCCCCTGAAACTCTGTGTTATCAGTAAGGTCTTCTGCCCTTTCAGTAAAGGTTTCAGGAATATTCTGATCAATTCCTGTTGCAGTCCAGAGCAATCCATAGATTTGGTGTCGAAGAAGGTCGGCCAACAGACGTCGCCTGCCAATGATCGTCCTCTCAATAAGACTCGGAGGTTTAAGTTGATCCTGAGCAGCATCAATTCGGATCGCGTGTTTATTGAGGATTGCCAGTGATGCCAGGGGGTTAAATGTGAGCAGGGGGGAATCTAATTGCTTTTTCCAAGGCAATGCCTCAAGCGTAAAGAACCACAAAACTAGATCAGGCTGAAATATATTGGCATAATCGAGTATTAAAAGATCTTTGGTAAGTGAAAGTGTTGGATAGCCCAAATTATAGAAACGCACATTTTTCCCATCCTTCGTGCGTAAATCTAGCTGATTTAACTGAGCAGAAAGTGTCTCATCTGGTTTTTGTAGGAATCCCCACACAGAAGAATCGCCGATGAGCAGGATTCGATATTCGCTTGGATCTTTAGGAGCTTGCTTAATGATGTGCGAGGCAAACATGGCATCCAATTGGTTTACCGTAAGATTGAAGGAGAGGGCGGGGTCATCACTGTACGGGAATCTCGGCCGCCCAGGGAAGACGCGATTATACAGGCTGATTTTTCCAATAACCGCAATAGGATCTAGCATCATGAAGAGGAAGTTGAGAACCACAATAACCACAAAGGTCTTCAGCGTCAATCTGACCAACGAAGCCTTGTGAACTTCTTCAAGCTCTCCTAAAGATAATTGCTGGTCAGCCAAGTGATCCTCCGAAGAGCTTCAGGAACGCAGACCAGGCAGTCCGCATATCCGGCAAGGAAAACCATACCCAACCCAGGCTGACAAAATTGAATGTTAGTGCCCAACTGCCAAGGGCACGTATGCGTTTGAGTTGACTACTACCCCCCGTCAGCTCTTTAGCTTTTCGTTGGGCTTCTGTCCATCGATTATGGATAAATAGCCCGACCGCATGCCATAAACCCCAGATAAAGAAATTCCAGGTGATGCCGTGCCATAGGCCGATAAGGATCATAGTGGCCAATTGTCCGATCAGGATGATCAACCAGGGTGAGCCAGCGAGCGTCCCCTTGCGTAAACCACGCGTAAGGGGATTGAAGACGTAGGCTCGAAACCACTGCGCCAGGGTGATATGCCAACGATTCCAAAAAGCACCTAGGTCTGCTTGCCGATACGGCTGGTTGAAATTCTCAGGAAGCCTAATCCCAGAAAGTGCCCCGATTCCGATGGCTATGTCTGTATAGCCACTAAAATCGAAGTAAATGCGGAAGCTATATAGATAAAGCAGGACCCATAGCCAGATACTTGACTGGACCAGATTAATGTGTGATGCATTCAATGCAACCAGGGCGAGGCTATCGGCGAGAATATATTTTTGAAATAATCCCCTGACGATCCGAGCTCCCCCCTGCCACCACAGGGTCCATTGTGAATTCTTCCTCTCCTGACGAAGATCTTTGAGAAAGCGCTCAGCTCGATCTATCGGTCCTGCGGATAGTGCCGGGAAAAAGAACACATAGAGGAGGAATGATTGAAACCCCATACTTGGCAGCCGACCGCTTTGATGATCACGAAGCACATGTATCAACCGGAATGCGATATAGGAGAAACCCAGCCAATTGAGATCAAGGATACTGGCTAAATCAGGCGATTGTCCTGTCCATTCCCTGGCGGCGCGAGATAGCTCCAAGCTAAGTTCTGGAGCTTTTAACCCCACAAAGATCGTGAGGATTAAAACAATCAGAAGGATATCCAGCGATCGAATCGTTCGCTTGATTCGCCTTATCGACCATGCAACTGCGCCGATCAAAATAATTCCGAAAGTTACATCTGGGAGATCGAGAGGCAGAGATACGAATGCTCTCAGACTTTGCGGCAAATAACTACTAAGAATGAGCAACCCTAGCGTGGCAGCGAGAATGGCGAGGGAAAGGCGATCTTCTCCTTCTAGCTTGCGCTGCTGATCCATTGTGGCCACCCACACCCAGATGGCAAGCGCGATCGCTGCGGTTGGAAGCCAGAAATCAAACTGCCTCAAAGCAAGCGCGGGTTGAAGGCTATACAGCGCAAGAATGGAAGCTATATAAAGTAGTCTCGATCGAGTTTTTCCAGAGCGAACCGCACTGATGAGGACGCTTCCTAAGGAAAATCCCAGAATATGCGCCAGGCCCATTAAAATCCCTGATAGATCCATTGCGGATCTGTATCCGCTGTGAGGATGAAGATCAAGAGAAAGAGCACCGCAAGGATAAAAGCGGTCAAATTTTCACGAGAAAAAAGCTTCCTAAGCACGAGAATCCTCAGTTTTTGGCATACCCACACATCTTCCATTCACCTTGCTCACTTGCGGCTTGATAAGTCCGCTGTGAAAGATCGATGTTCTGCAGCTCCCCTCCGTAGTTGGCTATGATCGTTCCCTCGCACTTGACGAGCGTGAAGTCGGACTCAGTGCCAATCTCTGTACAATTCAATCCTTCTAGGGTTACTTCTACTGCTTCAAAAGATGAAGCTTCCGCAAAAGCTGACTCTTCCCAATTCAGGCAGGAGGCATTCGTCGCGGCGATGACGTCCTTTTCTGTTAGGGCCCGTATATAGCCTTCTATCGCCTGCGGTGGATCACCGGCGGGGGAGCATGCACTCAGTAGCAAGGCCGAGAATAAGCATAGCAATGAAGTTCTCAATCTCATTGGATGGGTACCTCCATTAATAAAGGTGTCGGATCATCTGTGGATCGATGCCGTTGAGGGCTTCACGGAAGGATCCAGGGAATGCTGTCCAGGGGAGGGACTGGGGTTAGAAAATAGAGTGTCGTCCATTGATGCCAGGGTTCGAAGTTTTCATCGGTGAAGCCTAAATCGATCCAGTCTCTCCCGGCGATGCCAGCTCCAATATCTTCGAATGTGCCGGGGCCGTAGCCTGGCACATAAACGCTCCAACCCCGCATGAGGTTGTACCAACTGCGGATTACGCCAATGATTCCCCTATTAACGGACTTGCCACTGGCGGTGAGCGTCCCACACCAGGGAACACCTAGATTACATGGTGAATACGATGTCGCATAAATAGGAATCGCCCGCCAATACTCTATTGTTCCCTGCCCAGTATCAATGCTGCGCACGACGATTTGGGTACCATAGCCTATCACCCTGTTTTTTGGCTCTACCGCGATCACTGCATCCTCAATATTGCGTGAGACTTCCTCTCCATCCTCAAAGCGGATACGTACGGTCTTAGAGCGAACTCCGAATGTACCGGGTTCAAGCACTTCTAAGGTGTCTAGCTCGAGTTGATCTGCGGGTACATACTCAGTTTCAAATTCTACTGGTTCAAGTTCAACAAGTAATTCCTCAACAACCCGGATGATTTGAATCTCGCCCTCAGAGGGAGGTTGCTCATCTACTGCTGGAAGGGAGTAATCCAAGCCTGCCAGGCTAAATCCTGCGCTTACGAGGATTTCACCAACCGTGTTTCCCGCTGCACGTCGGGTGATCGATTGTCTATCCGTTACAAAGACATATTCGGCTGCTCGATTCAAAATAACATCAAGCGAACGGTCAATTGGCGTGCTCGCGTCAGGTTCCAGCTGATCTCCGACATGAAGTTCGATACCTGCTTCCCACAACGCTTCACCTAACGTGCTGGCAGATGAAGAAAATTGAAGAATTTCGTCCCCCATCATCAGTCGAATAGGATAGCCGTGATCGATCCTCAACCAATAATCATTGTGCTGGTTCGCACTCGCAACCTTCCCGGATGCTCTTCCGTAAGTTTCTATTGAATCACCGGGATAGAGTCGCAATTCGGTAGCGGCGAGAATATTTTCCGGAAGCGAAGCAGTCGAGCGCGTCGCAATGAGGTCCCCCTCTTCATCCAGCGTCACCGGGTAGCTCGTGGTAAAAACCACCACTTGTCCATCCTCAAGAGGATCGCTGAGTGCAGGTGTGATTTGATCACCAGGTCCTGGCTTAAGATTAAATTCTCGCAGCAATGCCCCTACACTGCGTGCATGGGTTGAGCGCTGCTCAACATTGCCATCGATTATCAGTGTGATCTGTTTTTGGGAGCCGATGAATAGGAAGATAAATCCACCCACCGCAAGAAGGGGGGAAAGGTATTTCCAAGTATCTTTAATCCGTTCTTGCAGCCAATTCATCGCTTTCATGAAGCGTCGTGAGTATACCAGATTGATACCTTTGAATCCCCCCAATTTCTATTGAGAATTGTAACCAAAAGGATGAGTTCGCATCGAAAGGTATGAAAAATCGTAATGCTCTGAGGTGAATCTCAAAATGCCTATTTATGAGTACCGCTGCAGTGAATGCGGTCATAAATTCGATAAGTTAATTCTCGCGCAATCCACAGAATTGAGTACGTTGTGCCCACAATGTAATAGCCAAGGCGTGGAAAAACTGATCTCACTCATAGGTGCGACCAAGACCTCGGGGATTTCTGCCTCCAGCAGTTCAGCTTGTATGACAAGCACTTGAGGGATCCCTCAATCCTAGGCAGCCGTTGGCTACCTTACTTCCGCCTCAATTGATTAATTAATATATCTCATCAGGTTCGCAGCGAACACAAGGTCACGCGATTAAAAATGAGCTCCCGAGTCGGTTTATCGATATCACCCAGGTAAGATCCCTACCGCTGCTTCCTTTCGGACCTGACGGATTTAGGATATACCTGCCGTATCGGACCCACTCGGGCGCTCACACCGAGGATACCTATTCGGGCATGAACTGTCAATCTTGCCCGGCCTGTAGCGGTGGATCACTCATACATATGGGCAATAAACCACAAAGGACACCGCTTAGCGGTGTCCTTAGAAGGCGGAGAGGGTGGGATTCGAACCCACGGAGCCTTGCGGCTCACGCGCTCTCCAGGCGCGCGCGTTAGGCCAGACTACGCAACCTCTCCAAATTGTTTCTATTCAGTTCTTCCGGGAAATTCGCAAAGATTATATCATGGGGCTTCGGGCAGTTCTGGCAGCTCCGGAAGCTCCATGGTCCAGAGATTTCGATCCAGCGAGGATTGAAAAAGAAGCCAATTTCCATCAGGGGAGACGGACCAATCGTTGTTAGCAATTTCCAAAGATATTTCTTCGGGATCAATCAGCCTCCAAACCCTCCCTTTTTCGATGTCAATCTGATACAAGCCGGGATGATCTGCACCAAGATCCAGCGGTATGAGCAGAAGTTGGGCATCTGCCCGCCACCGATAGGCGCCGAATCCGAGTAGCCGCTGGGTAAAACTACCATCCGTTTTTAAGACCCAAATCCCATTCCGGCGAGAATCTTGCTCAAAGGCAACGATAAAGGCGAGCCATTCGCCTGAGGCGGATACTGTCAGACTTCTTGGATGTTCTACTTCAAAGAGCAATAAAGCCGCACCTGTGTTGGTATCAACTTTCCATATACCGGCTGGATCGGGAGGAGATAATCGCCCGCTTACAAGAATTGAGTCCCCACCTCCTACCCATGCATGCATACTTCCACCATGGATTGTCACGAGCTCGCGTGGACTCTGGCCATTAATATTGGCGACCCAGATCTGGGATTGGCGACGATCGGGCGATTGTATTCGCTGAGAACCGAATTCCCACGCAAGGCGCGAAAGATCAGGTGCAATGGAAACCTTGCGCCCACTACTGGGAATAGACCAGCGTGTGCGATCTTCCCATCGTTCGACGTATGCCACCCCATCTTCGGGATAAGCGACATGTGACCAATCTCGGGAAAAAACTCCAAAGCTGTTGGTTAATCGAGTAGCAACCCCACCCTCCCGAGGTAGCGTGTAGAGTCCCGTGGTGAGGCGATCTTCCTTGCCATCCAGAAATAGGATCCACTCTGAATCAGCGGACCACCCGGCATACGAGCAGCACCCTCCCCGTGTAAGACGAACAGGCTCAGAACTGAGATGGCTGACATCAACCGGGGGGACAGGGCTGAACTTAGTAATGATTTGCGGGGTAGGTTGAGGTGTTTCTGTTCCACCCTCATCAATATCAAAAGTCCCTGAAGATTCACCGAATGGCACGCTGAAAAAGGTAAATGCAAGCAACACGAGCAAGCCTGCGAATAGAAATTTGATATATCTACCAGTCATATGGCCAACTCAATTCATACCGGTTCAACAATGGATGCCCGAATTTGGTATCAGGTTGATCATACATATCCGTCCAGCGGCGAGTATTATCTTCAGCCTGTTGAAATCCTATCGGGCTGGCACCATACATCGCGATCCGTTCCCAATCAGCTGCGATAAGCTCAATTGGATTGAATGCCAGAGCGTGAGTATCGCTATCACGGATCTCTAAATGCAGGTGAGGTCGAGAATTACAGGTACGGTCTGGATCACCGCTAAATCCTACAACCTGTCCTGCGCTTACAACCTCCCCAGGTCGAAGGAAGGACCGAACCAGTAAATGCCCATAAAATGATGCATATCCATTTTCATGGTTAATGAGCAAGTTATGGGGTCCTGCCCCGTGCCAACTGTCTACGGAGTAGACTACCCCATCGCCTATCGCTAGCACCTCTGTCCCGCAAGCTGCAGCCAAGTCGATCCCGAAATGAAGGCCCTGACCTCCAAAATAGACACTATTACGGTACTGGTAGGCGAAAGTTGTATTGCCATACGGTTGAATAAGCAGCCATGAACCAGGACCCGGATTACCCGAAAATGGCAAGATAAAAGGTTGCTCATCCTCGTTCGCAATCGATTGAGCATACCCCGGGATAGAAATTGTCATGAACCCTGCGATGAAAGCAAGGCCTAGCAGTCGAAATAGAAATCCAGCGTGTTTCAGTCTCATCAACTAACCTAATTTACCCCAAGATCAAGGGCTGGTTTTGGTGGGAAGAGGGCATTGAAAACCTCAGGAGCGTACTCTGAAACTGCCTCTGAAGACAAGGCATTTTCACGGCAAATTCTGGCATAAAACGCAGCACTCTTACGCCTTGTTCGTACTTGAGTCTGCCGGTTTAGACGCCAGAGCCCGAAGGGCTGCGTCCAGCCTCGCTCCCACTCAAAGTTATCCACAAGCGACCAATGGTAGTATCCACGAATATCCCCATTAAGATTAATTGCTTTCCACAGTTGATGAACATGCTGGGCTAAGTAACGCGGTCTGATTTGATCATGATCATCCTCGATCCCGTTCTCGGTGATATAGACAGGAAGCCGAAAACCGATCGCCCAACGGATAGCCTCCCAAAAACCGGATGGTCTGTTGGCAATAAAGCCTGTCGGGCTTACATCAGCTCCTTTTTCGTATGCCCCAACTTTGAGAACGTTTGCCGGCCGGAAGGGATCAAATTGAACATCCTCCTGGGTATAGTAGTTTAGTCCAAAGTAGTCTTGTGTTAAGCGAGCTTCCGGAATTGCTATACTCCACCTTAGAAAGCGCAGTCGACCTGTCATAACTGCTTCCGGAATAGCGTTATTGAAGCTACGATGGCGAATACGTGCAATGGCTTTGTTGAGACGCGGATAACGGACGCCCGGGCGGAAGCCTCGAAAATGATGCGCCAACCCAACAGCAGCTTCTGGGTAGAGTTCATGGATCGTATGATAGGCCGCTGCATGCGCTCGAACAAGGTTCATAGCTACCTTCGCAGTGTCTGCCAAGGACGATCGCCCCGGCGGAAAACTTCCCTCAGCAAAGGCGGCATAAGCGTATACATTGGGTTCATTGATCGTGACCCACATATTTACAAGATCCCCAAGGCTATTGACAACCTTGCGCACATATCGTTCAAACCACATAACAATCTTTTCACTCAGCCAACCTTCTCGATCCTGAACCCACTGCGGTGTGGTGAAATGATGCAAGGTTAGCATCGGTACCATGCCCCGCTCAATCAGGCCGGTCAGCATACCCCGATACTGTTCGAGTGCCCCCTCGTCCCAAATTGCAGGTTCAGGTTCAATGCGACTCCACTCCACAGATAACCTATGTGTATTTTGGTGGGATTCACGGGCCCGATCAAAATCTTCAGCCCAACGACCTCCCCACCAATCACACGCTGCCCCGGAGAGGTGCCCGTGCAAGATTCGATCCGGTTGCATCTCCCAATGCCACCAATCACTATGGGGATTGTTGCCTTCCACTTGATGACCAGCTGTTGCTGTTCCCCAGAGAAATCCTGGAGGGAATTGGTAGGTAGCTTGGAGCATGTATCCTTGTTCTTCCTCGATGAACTGGAAGCTAGTGATGCAATTCCGTTAAGAGTGATCGAATACCGGTAGGCTTGAAACCAAGGTCGAAGGCGTCTTCAAAGGAATCATAATCATCATCGGCAACCCGAAAGAGCACAGTTCTGTTCTTATTCAACAAATGCTCAATTAAGGCTGCGAGAACAGATTTTGTGAAACCTCGGCGGCGCCCCGACTCATCTGCTTCGACATACATTTCTGCTGCCGAGGAACTCATCCAATTAATGCCAGCCGCTGCAAATCCTTGCACGGAAGAGCGTATCTCAAAGCGGGGTAAGCCAGAACCAGTTTCAGACCTCATGACCATCACGTTGAGGATAGGAGTGAAGGCTCGAGAATCCAAGCGTAATAAATTTGTAACTTGTAAAGGGGTGTGACGGAAACGATCACCTAAATATTCTTGTTGGTCAACAGGAATATACATGAGGTAAGAACGGTTGGGCTTCAACGCATTGTCGAGTAATCCGCTCAGGGCTTCAGCATTTGCGACGAAGGGCACGATGATCGGCCGGAAAAGATCAAAGCCGGTCTGCGCGACGATTAAGAAACCGCTCAATGTTTCTGGGGAAGCGTAATAGCCCAAAATTTCAGTCCGATCGCTGGGATGTTCCAGTGCATAATACGCCGGCATTGCATCAGCGACTGAGCGAAGATCTATGAGTCGACTTATGGATCCACGTTTATCTGGAGGGATGAGCTTTATTTGTGCCATTCGGTCGAGGATTGTAGCGCTTTGTGAGGGATAGGCCAAGTAGTTGCAATAACCTGCTTTAGAGGAAAACGCTATTCAGCATTATTTGACAGGCGAGCCTCGACAATTAAATCGAAATCTGAAATTTCACCCCCCAAACTTAGAAGGGTAAGCTTGAAAGGGATAGGTGAACTATTACTTTCAAGGTCAAACTGTATGGCATTTGAAGCATTCGGTTCTGATGCGCGGTTATATCCGCTAGCCTGGATTGTGATTCTTAACCCTCCAGAATTTACTTGCTCATCGAATTCGAGCATGCCTTCAAATTGGTAGATTTGATTGTTAGACAAGCGATCGATAGTTAAGCTTCTTAACTCTACGGGAACTTGTCGATCACCCCGGTTTGAAACTTGCACTGCTGAGATTATCTTTGCTCTGGCTTGGATCGGTTGATCTGGTTCAATTGGAAACGTCGCGTCGAGCACGGACGTTTTTCCCGGAGGCAGATCGCGAATGAGGCTATTCGCCTGCGTTTGTGCAATTAATTCTCCTACGGGATCAAACAAGGAAAGGTTCACTGCGATGCCTTCAACCGCAGACTCCAGGGGATTCTTCACTTCCAAGAGGCACCGAATGCCCTGGCCTACAAGGGGATAACAGTGGACCGTTCCTATACTAAGCGGCACAGCTGTAGGTGTCGGTAAGAGCAAGTCTATTGGCTCGCCACCAGGACCTGGAATAGAGATATCCTGTCCAACACTGAGGATGCGGGGATCGACCTCTGGATTAACCAGCAGCAAGTCATCAAGACTGACACCGTATCGAATCGCAATCCCCAGTAAGGTCTCACCTTGTTGGACAATATGTACAAAAGGTGTAGCCGAGGGACCCAAGGGTGCAATCGTTGCAGGAGTTGAAACTATCGGTGTCGGGGTTGTATCCGTTTGATTTATAAAAGGACGCAATGTGGCTGTAGCAGGCAATGCTGGCGAAGGCTGAGGTGAGCTACAGCCTATGGGAAGCAGGAAATATCCCGCCACGATGATGGTTCGAATGATTATTTTCACGACAAAGTGATTATACCAATGGGGGGTAGCATTGCTCTATTCGCTATGCTAGACTTCCGAAGTCAGAGGGGATGAAATGGCTGTTGATTCGAGCAACATGCTGACTGAAGCGATCGCGGCAGTCCGAGTCGGAGAGAGGGCACGGGCACGCGAAATTTTGTCTAAGCTTCTCCGCACAGATTCTCAAAACGCCGAATACTGGGTGTGGATGAGCTCGGTTGTCGACTCTCCTCGTGAGAGGAAATATTGCCTCGAATCAGCGCTGCGCATTGATCCCACCAATCGAGCCGCCTTGCGAGGGCTCGTCATTCTGGGCGAGCGAACTCCTACGGATCGTGAATTATCCCAGGCGCTAAAAATTGGTCGGCGTCAGATTGAGCCTCTTGAAGAAATCACCCCCATCAAAGTAGAACCTGAGGAAGAGAAACAATCTCCGACGATCGCAATCACAACCGACCCTGCACGGAGTCCTTTTAAACCACGTCGCCGAAGCGTATTTTCACGCGTGATGTTATTGGTCGCCGTCGCAGTCATCGGTATCGGTGGAATTTATGCTTTGATAAGGTTTGTAGGCCCTCTTTGGCAGACAAACTATTTCGGATTTGCTTCTACACTCCCTGCTGCTTCCCCCTCCGCAACGGAGACCCCTTTGCCTGGAACGCCAACCGCTACACCTATCCCAGCCGCTACGAGAATAATTCGAACTCCCATTTCAACTGAATTCTACGCTACTCCGCTGGCCCTTTTGATCCCGGTAACCCCAACAGCAACACCGATAGCAGGCTACACTCCCCGCCCCGAAATTGAGGCTTTTTCCTCCGGGATACTTGCACTTCAGCGGCGTGAGTACGAGCAGGCGATAGCGTTCTTCGATCAAGCGCTGGTGATCGATCCCGAGTTCGTGGGCGCGGTTTATTTTAAAGGTGAAGCTCAGAGACAGAACGATCTGATCGGAACATCCATTGGTACTTTTGATGAGGCAAGCAAGATGGATCCGGAATTCCCGGCCACATACCTGGGTCGGGGGCGGGCTCTACTCGAACGTGATGAAATTGCCGCAGAACAGGATTTTCAACGGGCAATCGAACGAGATCCACAGTTCGTGGAAGCATACCTTGAGCTCGCTGAGTATTATGCTAATAAACGCTTGTGGCAACGTCTCGAGACCATTCTCGAACAGGCAATTGAGGATGGGGCTGGCTCTCCGCTGCTCTACGTCTACCTGAGCACCGCCGAAATCAATCTCGCCAAGTATGAAAAGGCCCTGGCAGCCAGTCTTCAAGGTAGCGCCGATGACCCTGGTTTGCTCGAAGGCTACCTGGCTGTTGGGCGAGCCTACGTCGCACTGGCTGCGAACACGCTTGAATTTTCCTATTTCAGCTCCGTTATTTGGCCCATGGAGACGTACATAACCTACGCCCCTGAGGATCCAACTGGTTGGGCTATTTATGGGCGTGCGCTTGTTGGAACAGGGGATTATGACCTTGCAATGCAAGTGTTGAATACGGCGATCGCTTTAGATGATCGTAGTGCACTGGCATACCAGGCAAGGGGAATCCTCTACACCGAGCTTGGACAATATGATCTCGCTTTGCAGGATCTATCCGACGCACGCCGTTATGGCACCGTGACATTCGATCTCATGATATCTACCGCAAGAGCACTTTACCTGCAAGGGGAGTACCAGCTGGCATTACGCGAATACCTCAATCCTGTGGTGACGGAAGCCAACAACATTGCGAGCTCCTTTATTAAGGAACGGAAATTGGCAGAAGCCTATGCCTTGCGTGGCTTGATCTATGAATCCAACCCGGACAACATCAACGATGCCATTCGCCAGTGGTCATGGATCCTGGATTTTGAAAATGCTCTCCCGGAAACAAAAGCCTTAGCCCAGCAACATTATGATGAGCTAACGGGAGTTGGCCCAACAAGAACACCCACAGCCAGCCCCACGCCAACGACGGAGAGCACGTTTACACCAACTGCCACACCTACACCAACTGTCTCGCAAACGCCTTAGTTGCCATGGCCTGGTCTGCTTCCTGCATCCCCAGGAAGTGGAGTATCGTGAAGAAATCTTTCTATTTCAGCCGCATATATTCAATTGGCATTCCAATCGCCGCGTTGGCAGCATTTGGTTTAATCAGTTTTGGAGAAATCCCAGTTTTAGTAACTCTCTGGCCAGAAATATTACTAGCCACGAGTCTGGTGCTCTGGCTATCCCATTTCAGTTTGAATTTTAGGCTCGGTCCAGTCACATTAATTCATGCATTGACATTGACAACCGGTTTATCCCTTGGGATCGCCCCTGCACTCTTCGCGCTCACAGTTGGAATCATTGTTTATATAACTATCGATTTTTACCGTCATCGCTCGAGCTTGAAATTCAAGGTTTTGCGAATACAGTTCCTGGACAAATGGATTGAGATTTGGAGTCGCCAGGTTCTTGCCAACAGTTGTGGCTTACTCCTCTATTTCAATTTTGGAGGACAGCTTGGAGCCGTAGCAAATAAACTCCCTGAATTTTGGCCATTCCTCGCTTCTATTGTTGGCTTCAGCGCAATCTACTTATCGCTTTTTTGGCTCGATCCTGACATACCCCGTGCCTCGACTGAGAATCGGCAGGATGTTCTACGTCTCATCACGCTTACCCTTGCACCGGCGCCAGTTGTGCTGCTAGCCGCGGGAGCATATGTCTACCTTGGATCCGCTAGCTATGTTCTCTATTGCATCATCCTTGCAGTATCGGTACCAATAATCAGTTCACTCATTCGAATGGAAAATAAGCTTAGCCAACGTGCCAAAAACCTGGGATTAATCTCTGAACTGTCGACTTCGATAGCGTCATCCAGAGATCCAGAAGCAGTGTCTAATCTGATCATCGAGACGTCAATTTCTATTGGGTGTGGAGATCGTGCCATCCTTGAACTTGAACCGAACAGCACTAGCCAGGAGCCCAACACCTATACCAAGAATATTTCCAACGGACTGTCTGAAGCGTGGTCTTCGTTCAGACAGAATAGCGCTGGAGCCCTGCCCGTATTCGAGAGCAACAATCCAGAATTTATAAGTCCGATCACCTTGAAGGAGTTCCCTGAAGATCTTGACAAGTTATTTCGATCCGAAGGGATCATGGCCCTCACCTACCTCCCGCTTCAAACCCTCAATTCCTTGTTAGGTAGTTTGACAATATTTTCCCCACAAGTGGTCAATTTCAATCTTCGACGTCGCGAACTGCTTCAACTCTTCTCGTCCCAAGCAACTTTCGCATTAACCAATGCAATTGCACACGCATCCGCTGGTCAAGTGCTAAACCTTCAATCGGATCAATTATCCCGATTGGAAGAAATTAACCGTCAGCTTACGACTTCATCAGCCTCCGATAATCTGCATGAGATCATCCTCGATCATGCAATTGAAGCTACGTCAGCAAACTGGGGCTATCTGGTATTGTATCGAGCGGATATTGACAAGCTAGAATTTGTTGCGCATACAAGAGTCTCTGGGAAGGAAAAGCGACCATTAGAAAAACTAACCTTTGAAGCCAATGAGGGTATTTTCGGTCGAGCATTTCAATCAGGGCAGATCCTTAATGTACCGATCGTTTCAACGGACTCACTGAGCGTTGATCCACTCGGTACAGGAGCAAAAAGCATCCTGTGCATCCCCGTATGTGGGCCGGAGGCCATGCTCGGCGTGATTGGTGTTGAATCGGTATCTGCTCGAGCTTTTAACCCATCCCATGAACAGTTTTTAGCACAACTCGCAGCCTATGCCGCGAATGCGCTGCACCATGCCAGCATTTATAGAGAACTGCAAGAGCGACTAACAGAGCAATCTTTGCTCTATCAAGCAAGTACCCAAATTGCAGAATCACTAGAGAGTGATGCGGTTGGATTGGCGATCGCGGATAGCTTGCGGGTTACGCTTAACTCTGATATCGCCAGAATCTTCTTTTGGTCAGCCGAAGATCAATCCCTCACATTAATGGCACGCATTGATCATGGACGACCATCAAGTAAACCGGTTGCACTGGAGCCGGATATCAACAGCCTGCTAGGACACGCACAATGTATCAAGGATCGTGTCAGTATGCAGTGGAGCAGTGGCGAGGAAGTCTCTATCGCCGAAAAAGCTTATCTGGACACAAATTACGGTAAAGGCCGTCTACTCCTGCTGCCACTCAGTATTGGAGAGAGGACATTAGGTATTGTTGAGATCTTCCGCAAGGATCTTACGCCATTCAGCATCTCAGCTCTCCGCTCAGCACAATCCATTGCGATCCAAGCGAGCATTGCTATAGATAATACCGAGTTATTCCTCAAAATCTCGGAAAGCCACAATCGCCTCTCAGCGATTCTAAACTCGACACGGGAAGGTATTCTCCTCGTAGACACCCGCGGCATAATCACAATGG